>NZ_FNGO01000010.1 GCF_900103135.1 Halarsenatibacter silvermanii
CAAAGGAGGATGATGAGGATGGCAAACAAGGAGAAGTTTGAAAGGACGAAGGAGCATTTAAATTTAGGTACGATAGGGCATGTAGATCATGGGAAGACGACATTGACGGCAGCGATCACGAGGGTATTGGCCAATTATGGAGAAGCAGAGGTAATGGATTTTGACAATATAGATAATGCGCCGGAAGAGCAGGAGCGGGGGATAACGATAGCGACCTCGCATGTGGAATACGAGACAGAAAACCGGCATTATGCTCACGTGGATTGTCCTGGTCATGCTGATTATGTAAAGAACATGATCACAGGAGCAGCGCAGATGGACGGAGCGATACTTGTAGTATCTGCAGCAGACGGACCAATGCCCCAGACCAGAGAGCATATACTGTTGGCCCGTCAGGTAGGGGTACCGGCTATGGTAGTGTATTTGAACAAGGCAGATATGGTGGATGATGAAGAGCTTATAGAGTTAGTGGAGATGGAAGTAAGGGAGTTATTGGACGAGTACGATTTTGACGGAGCGGAGACACCGATAGTGGTAGGATCGGCGCTGGAGGCGTTGGAGAATCCCGAGATAGACGAGAACGAGCATGCAGCCAGCGTGGTTGAGCTTATGGAAGCGGTAGACGAGCATATACCGACCCCGGAGAGAGATGAGGACAAGCCGTTTTTGATGCCTGTTGAGGATGTATTCAGCATAACAGGTAGAGGGACGGTAGCGACCGGTCGAGTGGAAAGAGGCCGGATAGAGCCGGGAGACGAGGTAGAGATAGTAGGGATAAAGGAGACGCAGGATACGGTAGTTACAGGTATAGAGATGTTCAGGAAGTTATTGGACGAAGCGGTAGCAGGAGACAATATAGGAGCCCTGCTTAGAGGTATAGACAGAGAAGAGGTAGAGAGAGGACAGGTGCTGGCAGAGCCGGGCAGCATAGAGCCGTATACGAAGTTCAGCGCGGAGGTATATGTGCTTTCCCAGGATGAGGGAGGCAGACACACGCCGTTTTTTGACGGATATCGTCCGCAGTTTTATTTTAGGACGACGGATGTGACAGGAACGATAAGGCTGCCCGAGGGAGTAGAGATGGTAATGCCGGGAGATAATATAGAGATGCAGGGAGAGCTGATCACGCCGATAGCGATGGAAGAAGGATTGAGGTTTGCTATCAGAGAAGGCGGCAACACAGTCGGCGCCGGTGTCATTACCGAAATTCTCGAGTAAGAGAAAAGCGGGGAGATTTCTTCCTCGCTTTTCTATGGCTCGATTGCGCATGAAGATAGTGCATAAAATGAAAGATTGAATCAGGAGCTGTCAGGAAAAGGAGGGAAGAGAATGCCTCAACAGGAAAAAATAAGAATTAAGCTCAAGGCCTATGAGCACGAATTGCTGGATAAATCGGCCAAAAAGATCGTCAATACGGCTGAAAGAACCGGCGCTCAGATATCCGGCCCGGTGCCTTTGCCGACCGATAAAGAAGTTTTTACCGTTTTGAGATCGCCTCACATTCACAAAGATGCGCGCGAACAATTTGAAATGAGAACTCACAAAAGACTGATTGACATCAAAGAACCCAGTTCTAAAACTGTGGATGCTCTCATGAGGCTGGATCTGCCTGCAGGCGTAAATATAGAAATCAAACTCTAAGATAAAGGGTTTGAGATTGGAGGTGAGAACTATGGCTATAGGTTTGATTGGCAGGAAAAAGGGTATGACGCAAATTTTTTCTGAAAAGGGAGAGCTGGTGCCGGTAACAGCTATAGAAGCCGGACCATGTGTCGTTACCCAGATAAAAACTGAAGAAAATGATGGCTATGAAGCTGTTAAACTCGGATTTGAAAAGGTTAAGGCGAAAAGTTTGAATAAACCAGAGCTCGGACTTTTTGATAAGCATGATCTGGAACCAAGAAAGTATCTGCGAGAATTTAAAGCTGATATAGATGAATACGAGGTCGGAGATGAAATCGACATAAATTTATTTTCTCCGGGTGATAAAGTCGATGTGAGCGGAATAACCCGTGGTAAAGGATTCAGTGGAAATATTAAAAGACATGGACACAGTACAGGTCCTGCCACTCATGGCTTCGGACTTGATAGAGCCCCTGGTTCAGTGGGCGCGCTCGGCCCGGAAAGAGTATTTAAAGATCAAAAGATGCCGGGGCGAATGGGTCATAATCGTACCACTATCAAAAACCTCAAAGTTATGAGAATTATACCCGAGCGCGATGTACTGCTTGTGAAAGGTTCTATTCCGGGGCCGGAAAAAGGAATTGTTGAGATCAGAAGAACTAATTAATTTATCTCCGGCAGGGAAGGAGGAGTCTGATAATGCCTGAAGTTAATATGATAAACACAGCAGGCGAAAATATCGACACTGTAGATCTGAGTGATGATATTTTTGCTGAAGAAATAAATGAACACGTAGTTCATAAAGTCGTCACAGCTCAACTGGCGGCCCGCCGTCAGGGAACGGCTTCGACCAAAGAACGGCCTGAAGTGGCCGGTGGAGGCAGAAAACCCTGGCGACAGAAAGGAACAGGACGGGCCCGCCATGGTAGTATTAGGTCCCCCATCTGGGTGGGTGGAGGAGTAACTTTTGGTCCCAAACCGCGTTCTTATGAAAAAAAGGTGAACAAAAAGACCAAAAAACTTGCTCTCCGCAGCGTTCTTTCGGCTAAACTGCAGGAGGATGAACTTATCATCCTGGACGAGCTTGAGTTTGAAAAACCCTGCACACGAGATGCCAAAAGTCTGCTCGAAGATCTGGGGATGGATGAAAAGAAATTGTTATTCATTCTGCCTGAGAAAGATGAAAACACCTATCTTTCCTTCCGAAACATTCCCAGCGCCAGAACTCTGGTTTTGGATGCATTAAACACCTATGATCTGCTCGATAATGAAATGATAGTCATGCCTGAAGCCGCCCTTTCCCGGTTAGAGGAGGTGGTTTTCTGTGGATGATCTCAGAGATGTCGTTATAGCACCGATAGTTACCGAGAAAAGCATGCAGCAAATGGAAGAAAATAATGTCTACACTTTTCAGGTAGATCCCGGAGCTAATAAAATAGAAATTCGCCAGGCCATAGAGGAAGCCTTTAACGTGAAGGTGGAAAATGTTAATACTATGAACTATAGAGGTAAAACCAGACGTCTGGGTTACAATGAAGGCAAGCGACCCGACTGGAAAAAAGCAGTTGTTAAACTTTCCGACGGGGATTCGATCGAGCTTTTTGAAGGAGTATAAAGAAGCTGTAAAAGAAACTCTTTAGTCTGTGAAAATAAGTTCAGCAAGGAGGTTTTGTCATGGGCATCAAGACATTTAAACCGACCACCCCTTCCCGGCGTTATATGACTGTTCCCGATTTCGAAGAGATCACCGAAACGGAACCGGAAGCCAGTTTAACAAAGCCGATCAAGAAAACTGGCGGACGTAATTCGAACGGTCGTATTACTTCGCGTCGAAGGGGCGGCGGCCACAAAAGAAAATATAGAGTTATTGATTTTAAGCGGGACAAAGAAAACGTTCCTGCCACGGTTGCCAGCATCGAATACGACCCTAATCGCTCAGCCCGCATAGCTCTACTTCACTATCATGATGGAGAGAAAAGATATATTCTGGCTCCGGATGGAGTCGAGGTAGGAGACGAGCTTGAGGCTGGCGATAACGTTGATATCAAACCTGGCAATGCGGTTCCATTGAAAAATGTACCGGTTGGCACCATAGTCCACAACGTCGAACTTCAGCCCGGTAAAGGCGGACAGCTGGCCAGAGCAGCTGGTGCGATAGCACAGGTATTGGCCAGAGAGGAAAAGCACGTTCATGTTAAACTCCCCTCAGGTGAAGTTCGCCTGGTCAATAAAAACTGTCGGGCTACAGTAGGACAGGTTGGCAATATCGAACACGAGAACGTGGTTTCCGGTAAAGCGGGACGTACGCGCTGGCAGGGCAAGCGGCCTGAAGTGCGCGGTATGGTTATGAACCCTGTGGACCATCCTCACGGTGGTGGAGAAGGCAAATCACCTCCAGGTCGACATCCCGTAACGCCCTGGGGTAAAAAGACCATGGGCAAGCAGACCCGCAAGCGCAAAAAGTCAGATGAAAGCATCGTAAAATCCCGTCATGATAAAAAGGATAAGTAATCGAAAGGAGGGGAGTAATATTGGCTGAAGCGGCATTTAAAAACGGTCCTTTTGTAGAAAAGAAGCTCATGGAGAGAATTGAAGGGATGAATGAGAGCGGGGAAAAAGAGGTTGTAAGAACCTGGTCCCGTAGTTCCACAATTTATCCGGAAATGGTGGGACATACCATTGCTGTTCATGATGGACGAAAGCATGTCCCAATTTACATCACTGAAGAGATGGTTGGTCACAAACTTGGTGAATTTGCTCCCACCAGAATATTCCGGGGACACGGGCGACATACTGAGAGGTCTACAGCCCTCAAATAATAAGCGTCCGCAAATAAGATTCAATCCGAAAGAGGAGGGTTATGATGGAGACGCGAGCTGTTGCCAAGCACCAGAGAATTTCTCCACGCAAGGCCAGACAGGTTATCGATCTTGTACGGGGAAAAGATGTTGATGAAGCTATAGGCATTTTGAAGAATACTCCGAGAAAAGCCTCGGATATGATCGAGGATGTAATTAATTCGGCTGCAGCCAATGCTGAACACAATCATGAAATGATCAGAGATGAGCTATATATTTCGGAAGCTTTTGTTGATCAGGGCCCGACCATGAAACGCTATAAGCCTCGAGCTATGGGTCAGGCTTCCACTATACGCAAACGTACAAGCCACATAACAATTGTGGTTAGCGATGAAAAGGAGGAGGGATAAGTTTGGGTAACAAAGTCCATCCACATGGGATGAGAGTTGGGGTTATCAAAGACTGGGATGCAAAATGGTATGCTGATCGCAACAATTATTCCGAAATGCTTCATGAAGATCTGGATATCAGAACCCATATTAAAGATAAAATGTTTGAAGCTGGTATATCCCGGGTGGTCATCAAGAGAGCAGCCAAAAGATTGAAAATAGATATTCATGCCGCCCGACCAGGAATGGTCATCGGCCGTGGAGGTTCCGAGGTCGATGCACTCAGAGAAGAAATTGAGAATATGACCGGCAGAAATGTTCAGATAAACGTGGTTGAGGTTGAAGATCCAGAATTGGATGCTCAACTGGTTGCTGAAAATATCGCCGGTCAGCTGCTGCAGCGCGTTTCTTTCCGCCGGGCCATGAAACAGGCTCTTAATCGAGCGATGAGAATGGGAGCTGAGGGTTTCAGAGTCAAGTCCAGCGGCAGACTTGGCGGCGCCGAGATGGCCAGGACGGAAGGATACCATGAAGGTGCTGTACCGCTTCACACTGTCCGTGCGGATATCGATTATGGCTTTGCTGAAGCCAATACCAAGTACGGCAGCATCGGTGTCAAAGTTTGGATTAATCACGGTGAAATTCTGCCCGACGTAGAAGACGAAGAGGGGCAGAAATCGACAGCCGATAAGTAAGATAGCTGATAGAAAGGAGGCAGCAGAGAATGTTAGTACCGAAAAGAATCAAGCACAGAAAACACCAGCGCGGTAGAATGAAAGGAAAGGCAGTCCGCGGGACCAAAGTGACATTTGGCGAATATGGTCTGCAGGCCCTAGAACCCGCCTGGATTACCAATAGACAGATTGAGTCAGCACGCATAGCTCTGACAAGATTTATCAAAAAAGGTGGTAAAGTTTGGGTCAAGATTTTTCCGGATAAGCCTGTTACCGCCAAGCCCGCTGAGACCAGAATGGGCAGCGGTAAAGGCGAAGTTGAAAAATGGGTGGCTGTAGTAAAGCCAGGCCGCATAATGTTTGAAATTGCCGGTATAGAAGAAGAAGATGCTAGAGAAGCTATGAGACTTGCTTCTCACAAGCTTCCAATCCAAACTCAGTTTGTTGCCAGAGATGGTGGTGAGTCCAATGAGGGCTGAAGAATTAAGAGATCTTACAGATCTTGAACTGGATCAAAAGCTGGATGAATTTAAGGAAGAGCTTTTTAATCTTAGGTTTCAGAATGCCACCGCTCAGCTGGATAATCCTATGAGGATCAAACAGGTGCGCAGGACCATAGCCCGCATCAAGACCATAAAGCGAGAACGAGAATTGGGCATCAGACAGAGATGAGTGAGATAAAAGGAGGTGTACCATGGCTCAAAACAGCCACGATCGCAAAGTAGAAATAGGTGAAGTTGTGAGCGATAAGATGGACAAAACTGTCACCGTTAAAGTTATCAGACGCAAACAGCATGATCTATACAAGAAAACTATAAGACGCGGAAAAAGGTTTAAAGCACACGATGAAGAGAATCGCTGCCGGGAAGGTGATACTGTGGAGATAACTGAAACCCGGCCTATCAGCAAAACGAAAAACTGGCGAGTTACCAAAATACTGGAGAAAGCGAAATAATTATCAGTCTGCAAAGGAGTGGTTAAGATGATTCAGGCTGAAAGCAGCCTCAAAGTTGCTGACAACTCTGGGGCTAGAGAACTGGTCTGCATCAGGGTGCCGGGCAGCAGCGGCAAACAATATGCCGGCATCGGTGAAAAAATAATCTGTTCTGTTAAGGAGGCTATCCCCGACGGGATGGTCGATAAAGGCGAGATAGTAACTGCTCTCATAGTGCGGACCAAAAAAGAAACCAAACGACCGGATGGTTCTTACATTAAATTTGACGAAAATGCAGCAGTTATCGTAGACGAGGTGGATAACCCCAAAGGAACCCGGATTTTCGGGCCGGTTACCAGGGAACTTCGCGATAAAAATCATATGAAGATAATCTCTCTGGCTCCGGAGGTATTATAGCTGTAAAGGAGGGGTGTAAAGTGAAAGTCAAGCAGGGAGATATGGTCGAAGTGATATACGGTAAAGACATAGGCAAAAGAGGCAAAATCTTGAATGTCGACCGCGATGAAGAACGAGTGCTCGTCGAAGATGTTAATATTGTTCACCGGCACATGCGTCCCACCCAGGACATGTCCCAGGGAGGCATCATCGAGAACGAAGCTCCTGTACATGTTTCCAATGTCATGCTCGTATGTCCAAGTTGCGACCAAAAAAGCAGAGTTGGATATCAGTTTACCGATAGCGGTGACAAGGTCCGATACTGCAAAAAGTGCGACGAGATTGTTGATTAATAGCGGGAGGAAATGCAGAAAGAAGGGAGGGTCTTAGATGTCAGTTTTAGCCAGGCAGTACAAAGAAGAAATTAGACCAGCTTTGAAAGAAGAGTTGAATTATGATAATGTCATGGAGACGCCCGAACTCGATAAGGTAATTATCAATGTGGGCCTGGGAGATGCTAAAGAGGACCCCAAACTGCTGGAATCTGTCATGGGAGATATAACCATGATCGCCGGCCAGCAGCCTACAGTAACCCGGGCCAAGAAGGCTATTGCCAATTTTAAGATTCGAGAGGGTATGCCCGTTGGTATGAAGGTCACCCTCAGGGACAAAAATATGTATGAATTTGTTTACCGGCTTATCAATATTGCCCTGCCCAGAATCAGAGACTTTCGGGGAGTTTCTCGTGATTCATTTGATGGCAGAGGTAATTACAGTATCGGGATAAGAGATCACACCATATTCCCCGAGGTAGATGTGGAAGAGGTTGATCAGATTACCGGTCTGCAGATTACTATTGTAACTTCTGCTGAAGATGACGAAGAAGGCTACCAGCTTCTCAAAAAAATGGGTATGCCTTTTAACGATTAACAAAAATTAAAATTGAGGAGGGATTATCCTTGCCTCGAAAAGCTTTGGTTGAAAAGGCAAATAAAGAACAGAAATATTCGACCCGGGGGGTTAACCGCTGCGGACGCTGCGGCAGAGCCCGGGGATATATGAGAAAGTTTGATCTCTGTCGGGTCTGCTTTAGAGAGCTGGCTCACAAAGGCGAAATTCCGGGAGTAAAGAAAGCCAGCTGGTAAAAGATTGTTGAAAGTTGAAAGGAGGGTTTTATAATGAACAGCGATCCTATCGCCGATATGCTGACCAGGATACGCAATGCCAATCAGGCCGACAAAGAAGTGGTTAATATGCCTGCCTCCAATCTAAAAAAGGGTATAGCAGAAATTCTCGATGAAGAGGGTTTTGTTGACGATGTTAAGATGATTGAAAGACACCCTCAAAATGATATAAGATTATATCTCAAGTACGGCAAGAATGGCGAAAAAGTTATAACTGGTTTAAAAAGGATCAGCAAACCGGGTCTGAGGGTTTATGTCAACAAAAATGAAATACCTGAAGTGCTCGGTGGACTCGGCATTGCCGTTATCTCTACTTCACAGGGTGTAATGTCGAATAAAGATGCCCGCCGACAGGGTATAGGAGGAGAAGTTCTCTGTTACGTCTGGTAACAAAACTCCGTAATCTCGAGGGAGGTGAGCGATGTGTCCAGGATAGGTAAACAGCCGGTTGAACTGCCGGATAAAGTGGATGTCAATTTAGATGAAAAAGAGATAACTGTCTCCGGACCGATGGGGGATATGTGCAAAGAAATTCATGAATCTTTGACTCTGGAGGTCGAGGAAGATCAGCTAAAGGTTAAAATGAAAGAGGATAACAAGGAAACAAGGGCTCTCCAGGGCATGATGAGAAGCATCATAGACAGCATGATAGAAGGTGTTACCGAAGGCTTTACCCGCGAACTGGAAATGAAGGGAGTGGGTTATAGTGCCTCGCTTCAGGGAAATTCTATCAAGCTCGAGGTAGGATACTCGCATCCCGTTTTCATAGATGCACCGGGCAACATCGAATTCGAAATTGAAAATGGAACAGATATAAAAGTTAAGGGCACCGATAAACAGCTTGTAGGAGATGTAGCTGCCCGTATAAGATCAGTACGGGAACCTGAACCTTACAAGGGTAAAGGTATCAGATATAAAGGTGAAAATATTCGTCGCAAGGAAGGCAAGACTGCTGCGGCTACGACTGAATAGGAATAATCTCGTAGAATGGAGGGATTCATATGAGTCAGCTGGATAAGCGGGAAGCCCGGGAGAGACGTCACAAGCGAATAAGAAAAGATATTATGGGTACTCCCAGCAGACCACGGATGTGCGTGAATAGAAGCCTGAAAAATATCCATGTTCAGGTTATAGACGATCTGCGCAGAGAAACGCTGGTTTCGGCATCAACCGATGAACCCGAGATAGCTCAAAAAGTAGAATATGGCGGCAATAAAGAGGCTGCCCGGGTAGTCGGGGAATTTGTGGCCAATAGAGCACTGGAAGAAGGCATAGAAAAAGTTGTTTTTGATAGAGCAGGCTATCAATATCACGGCCGGGTTAAAGCGCTGGCAGAAGCAGCGCGGGAAGCCGGCCTCGAGTTTTAAGAAAAGGAGGCGATTAAATGAGATATCCCGGAATTAACCCTGAAAAACTCGATCTCGATGAAAGGGTTGTCGATATAAATCGAGTTTCAAAAGTTGTAAAAGGGGGAAGAAAATTTAGTTTCAGCGCCCTGGTGGTAGTCGGTGATGAAGACGGCCACGTGGGAGCAGGTTACGGTAAAGCCAACGAGGTTCCTGAGGCCATCAGAAAAGGTATTGATGATGGCAAGAAAAATCTTATCGAGGTTCCGATGGTGGAAGAAACTATTCCTCACGAGATAAATGGTGTTTTTGGAGCTGGCAAGGTTCTTCTTAAACCTGCAGCTCCAGGAACAGGAGTTATCGCCGGAGGTCCTGTCAGAGCAGTACTAGAGCTGGCCGGCATTAGAGACATTCTCACCAAATCCATCGGCAGCTCCAATCCTATAAATATGGTCAAAGCTGCCGTCGATGGTCTTGAAAGACTCAAGGATGTGGAAGAAGTTGCTCGTTTGCGAGGAAAGTCAGTAGAAGAAATAAAAGGATAATCACATGTAATTTAGAGGGAGGTGCCGGAATGAAACTCCACAATCTCAGCCCGAAAGAAGGCTCTAAAAGAAAAAAGCAGCGTGTTGGTCGAGGAAGCGGCTCCGGACGCGGTGCCTTTTGCGGCAGAGGAGTCAAAGGTCAAAATGCCCGTTCGGGTGGTAATGTTCATCCCATATTTGAGGGAGGACAGACCCGACTGTTTCGCAGGCTTCCCAAGGTTGGTTTCACCAATCAATTTAAGCGTGACGTGAGTATCGTCAATGTTGGGCAGCTGAACAGACTTTCATCTGATACTGAAGTTACACCCGAGCTGCTTGAAGAAGAAGGGTTTATTTCCAAAATAGGTAAAGACGGGGTCAAGATACTGGGCGATGGAGAGCTGGAAGTGGCCCTCGAGGTTAAGGCCCACGATTTCAGCGAGTCAGCCTGCGAGAAAATCGAGGCCGCCGGTGGGAAGACCGAGGTGATTTAACGTGTTAAGCTCTCTCAAAAACGTCTTTAAAGTAAGAGAGCTCCGCAATAGAGTGCTGTTTGTTCTGGGTGTTATGGTTGTTTATCGTATCGGAGCTCACATCCCCGTTCCCGGTGTGGATATAGGAATTGTTCAGGATATGATGTTTGGTGCCAACGGCGAGGGAGCCGGAGGTGCTCTTGAATTTTTTGATATGTTTGCCGGAGGGGCTTTGAGCAATTTTTCCGTGTTTGCCATGAGCATAACACCTTATATCACAGCTTCAATTATTCTTCAGCTTTTGCAGGTAGTAATTCCTCAGCTTGAAGAGCTGGCCAGACAGGGTCGGGAAGGCAAGAAAAAGATAGCCAAATATACACGCTATCTCACAGTGGTACTTGCTGTAATTCAAAGCATAGGTATTACTACTTATATTGCCCAGTTTGGAGCCGTTCCCGATGCCAGTATGTTTGACTGGATATCGATCATTATAAGTTTAACTGCCGGTACTGCCATTTTGATGTGGCTGGGTGAGCAGATAAACGAGCACGGAATCGGCAATGGTATTTCTATATTGATTTTTACTTCTATCATAGCCCGATTTCCCATGGAGCTGGCTGAAACCTGGACACTTTTCCGGGCCGGCACCATTACCGTATTCAATCTGGTGCTGTTCGCCATTCTGGCAGTTATGATAGTTGCCGGTATAGTATTTATCCAGCAGGGTGAAAGAAGGATACCGGTGCAGTATTCCAAGCGGATTGTAGGGCGAAAAGTTTACGGCGGCCGCAGCACTCATATTCCCATGAAGGTCAATCAGGCCGGAGTGATGCCCGTAATATTCGCTTCTTCAGTACTGCTCTTTCCCGGGGTGCTTTCGCAAATACTGCCCTTTGAATGGGCGGAAGGATTGGCAACTCTGATTCAGCCGGGTTCGACGCTTTACATGGTGCTTTACGGTACGCTTACATTCTTCTTCACTTACTTTTATACTGCCATCACATTTAATCCGGAAGAGGTCGCCGAAAACATGAAAGAGCAGGGAGGCTTCATACCGGGCATAAGACCGGGTAGAGCTACTATAGATTATCTCGATAAGATCCTGGTAAGGGTTACACTGGTGGGAGCTGTATTTCTGACAGTTGTGGCTCTGCTTCCCTTCGCCATGAGGCCTCTTACCGGCGTGGACATTGCTTTTGGCGGAACATCTCTGCTGATAATGGTTGGTGTGGCGCTGCAGACGATGCAGGAAATTGAGTCGCATCTTCTCATGCGTCATTACGAAGGTTTTATGGAATAAGGCAAAGGAGGTTGATCAATGAATCTGGTTTTGATGGGTCTTCCCGGGGCTGGTAAGGGCACCCAGGCTGGACTTCTCGAAGAAAAATACGAAATACCTCACGTCTCTACCGGAGATATGTTCCGGGCTGCCATTAAAAATGAGACGGAGCTGGGCAAAGAGGCCAAAAGTTATATGGACGAGGGTGAATTGGTCCCCGATGAGGTTACTATAGGCATTGTCAGGGAGAGGCTTAAAAAGCCGGATTGTCAGGGAGGCTTTATACTCGATGGATTTCCCAGGACCGTCGAACAGGCCGAAGCTCTGGATGAAATTCTCGAAAACCAGGAAAGTTCACTTGACCTGGTCATAAGTATGGTGCTGCCCGAGGATGAACTGATGAAAAGGCTTACCGGACGGAGAGTCTGTCCTGAATGCGGTGAAAATTACCATACTGAGTACAGCCCTCCTGAAAAAGAAGGTGTCTGTGACAGGTGTGGCGCTGAGCTGATACAGCGCAGTGATGACAGGGAAGATACGGTGAAAAGACGGCTGGAAGTTAATCGTGAAAAAATAAAAAATCTGCAGGATTATTATCAGGATCGTGATCTGCTGGTTGAATTTGATGCCAGTGGAGATGTGGAAGAGGTACACGGGCGCTTTGTAGAACTTTTAGAGGACAGTCTGTAATGATAGTCAGGAAATCGTCCCGAGAGATAGAAAAAATGAAGAAAGCCAATAAAATTGTTGCTGAGGCTCATGAAATGCTTCGAGATAAAGCTGCTCCCGGAGTCAGCACCGCCGAACTTGATGAAGCCGCCGAGGAGTTCATCAAAGGCCGTGGCGGAGAGCCCTCATTCAAAGGGTATAAAGGGTATCCTGCCTCTGTATGTCTATCTATTGATAACGAAGTTGTTCATGGAATTCCCGACCAGAATAGGATTTTAAAAGAGGGTAATATACTGAGTATAGATATCGGTGTTTATTATCAGGGCTTTCACGGCGATGCTGCCCGGACTATACCCATAGGTCAGGTGGATAATGAGAAAGAGAAGTTGATAGACACCGTAAAAAGAGCTCTCGATAACGGCATCGATAAGGCCAGGGCAGGCAACAGATTGACCGATATCTCCGCAGCAGTTCAGAAAACCGCCGAGGAGGCAGGATTTTCCGTGGTTCGTCAATACGTAGGACACGGCATAGGGCGGGAGATGCATGAGGAGCCTCAGATTCCTAATTTCGGACCGCCCGGAGAAGGGCCGAAGCTGAAAGAGGGAATGACACTGGCTATCGAGCCCATGATCAATGTTGGAGAATACGAGGTTGAGACTCTCGAAGATGATTGGACGGTTGTCACTTCTGACGGCAGTCTATCAGCTCACTGGGAAGATTCCATTGCTCTGACGGATTCTGATCCCCTGATTATGAGCAGGCCCTGACTTTCTTTCACTGTTAAGATAGATGTGCTATAATGAAGGACAGGCTTGAGATGGACCGGGGAATATTTCAAACCCCGCACTTTTTAATGAGGGGGAATCAAGCTAATTATGACTGATAAAGAAGAACCTATCGAAGTAGAAGGCGAGGTTATTGAACCTCTGCCCAATGCCATGTTTAAAGTGGAGCTCGATAACGGTCATGAGGTTTTAGCTCATGTATCCGGCAAGATGAGGATGAATTATATCCGTATTCTGCCCGGAGATAGGGTTACCGTGGAGCTTTCACCCTATGATCTAAGCCGCGGCAGGATAACCTATCGACACAAAGCAGACTGATTGAAGTAACGTTATAAATTTTTAGAATAAGCTGGAGGTGTCAGCTTTATGAAAGTAAGGCCCTCAGTAAAACCGATATGCGATAAATGCAAGGTCATAAGACGCAATGGTAGAGTTATGGTTATCTGTGAAAATCCCAAACACAAGCAGCGGCAGGGTTAAACCAGGAGGTGAAAAAAGATGGCAAGAATAGAAGGTATTGATCTTCCTAAAAACAAAAGAGTTGAGATTGGTTTGACCTATATATATGGAATTGGTCGTTCGCGTTCCAATGAAATTCTGGAAGCTGCTGGAGTCGATCCGGACACCAGAGTTAAAGATCTCACCGAGGCTGAGATAGCCCGTCTGCGCAGTGAAATAGATCAATATCAGGTAGAAGGTGAGCTGCGGCGCGAGATCAAATCGGACATTCAGAGGCTGAAAGATATTGGCTGTTATCGTGGAATCAGACATAAAAAGGGTCTGCCTGTCCGGGGTCAAAGGACCAGGACGAACGCCAGGACAAGAAAAGGCCCTAAAGATATAGTCACCGGTTGATCCCGGCAGATCACGAAGAAAAGTCCGATAACAGCTTGATGACAGCACGACTACAATTTAGTGAAGGAGGTTTGTAGATAGATGGCTGCAGCGAGGAAAAAATCAGGCAAAAGAGAACAGCGCAGGGTGGAAAAAGGTCAGGCGCACATCAAATCGACTTTTAACAACACCCTTATCACTATAACTGACATGGAGGGCAATGTTCTTTCCTGGTCCAGTGCTGGCAAGGCTGGATATGAGGGTTCCCGTAAAAGCACCCCTTTTGCCGCTCAGGTGGCCGCCGAAAATGCGGCTGAGAAGGCTCAGGAGAGCGGGCTGAAAGAGATACAGATATTTGTAAAGGGGCCTGGCTCCGGAAGGGAGTCGGCTATCAGAGCACTGCAATCGGCTGGACTTGAGGTTACTTTGATTAAAGACATCACCCCAATTCCTCATAATGGCTGCCGACCTCCCAAAAGGCGGCGGGTCTAATTATACTATTGTTTAGGAGGTGTAAGCAAAAATAATGGCCAGATATACAGAAGCGAAATGTAAGCACTGCAGGCGCGAAAGTGAAAAACTTTATCTGAAGGGAGATAGATGCTTCAGCGATAAATGTGCTTTTGAAAGAAGACCATATGCTCCGGGAGAACAGGGGGAAAGTCGTCGGGGAGATTCGGAATATGCAAATCAGCTGCGTGAGAAACAGAAGGTGAGGAAGATGTACAGACTGATGGAAAATCAGTTTCACAATTATTTTAAGAAAGCTGAACGCCAGCGCGGCGTGACAGGAACCAATTTCCTCAGGCTGCTTGAAACCCGGCTTGACAACGTGGTTTTGAGGGCAGGTTTTGCTCTTTCTCGTGATCAGGCCAGGCAGTTTGTCAATCACGGACACGTGCTGGTAAATGGCAGGAAAGCTGATATTCCTTCCCGCGAGATGAAAGAAGGCGATGAGTTCAGCATCAAGGATTCTTCACGCAAGAAGGAGTTTTTCAAGCAGATCAAAGATAAAAACTCCGAATATACACCCCCGGAATGGTTGAGTGCTGATATGGAAAAAGCGGAAGGAACCGTCATAAGGATGCCTGAACGCGAAGACATTGAGCATCCTATCAACGAGCAGCTCATTGTTGAGTATTATTCACTTTAATACCTCTGCTAGGAGGATTAGTGGTATATGTTCGCTGATAATCAGGGAATTATGGCAAATGAGGGGGTTTTAGTACAGGAATGATTGAAATTGAAAAGCCTCAAATTGAAAGGGTAGAAGTGGATGAAAACTATGGTGAATATCGAATAAGTCCTCTGGAAAGAGGATTTGGAACCACGCTGGGCAATTCTATGAGAAGAATTCTGCTTTCCTCTCTTCCCGGGGCTGCCATTACTTCGGTTAAAATAGAAGGAGTCAGGCACGAATTCACCTCTATTCCCGGGGTGGTAGAGGATGTTACCGATATTATACTAAACTTAAAAGATGTGACTGTTAGATACGACGGTGAAGAAAGACAGACCATGAATCTCGAGGTTTCGGAAAAAGAGGTGGCCAAAGCCGGTGATTTTACTCTCTCCGGAGATCTGGAAATAATTAATGAGGATCACAAAATTGCCACCCTGGCTTCAGATGGTGAACTGAATTTGGAGGTCACCGTTGATAAAGGACGCGGTTACATCACTTCCGAACAAAACAAGGAAGAGTTCGAAGATGTGATAGGTTTGATACCTATAGATGCTTCTTTCAGCCCTATAGAAAAAGCTAATTTCCGGGTTGAGGATATCAGAGTTGGTCAGATAACTGATTACGACGCATTATTTCTCGAGGTTTATACGGATGGAAGCATTCATCCCGATGATGCTGTCAGTCTTGCCGGCCGCATTATGGTGGAACATCTCGAGCTATTCACCGGCCTAACAGAAGAGATGGATGATATGGAAATTATGGTGGAGACTGAAGAAGAAGAACAGAACGAGATTTTTGAAACGTCGATAGAAGAACTCGAGCTTTCTGTCCGGTCATCCAACTGCCTTAAACGGGCTGGCATAAATACAGTGGGAGAGCTCGTTGAAAAAACCGAGGATGATCTCATGAAGGTCAGAAATCTGGGTAAGAAATCGCTCAAGGAGATCAAGGAAAAATTAACAGAATACGACCTGGAGCTTAAGCAAAACGAAGAGTGAAGGAGGTTTTTATGATGGTCAGGCGCAAATTGAATAAAAAGAGCAAACACAGGCGGGCAATGTTTAGAAACATGCTGACTGAATTTTTTCGCCATGAAAGAATAGAAACGAGCCTGCCTAAAGCGAAAGAACTACAGCCTCTGGCCGAAAAAATGATAACCACGGCCGAGACCAGCAACCTAAAAAATCGACGGACAGTGCATGAAGAGCTGAAGGATAAAGATGTAGTCAAAAAACTCTTTGACGAAATAGCTCCTCGTTTTAGCGATCGGTCTGGAGGTTATACTCGCATACTAAAAATGTATCCCCGGCGTGGTGATGGTTCGGAAAGAGCCATTCTTGAGCTGGTTGAGTAAATCTCAGCTGATCATGGTAATTCCAGATTAAGTAGGTGTGAGAATGAGTTTGATAGAGATTAATAGCGCAGAATTTTCATATGATGAGCAGGAATCGCCGGCCCTTTCCGGAATCAATCTGAAGGTAGATAAAGGTGAATTTATAGGTGTGGTCGGTGCCAACGGTTCCGGCAAATCCACCCTGGCCAAACTTCTGAATGTCCTGCTGATACCTGATAAAGGTGAGGTTTATGTGGATGGCCTTTTGACCTCTGATTCAGAAAATGCCTGGCAGATCAGGCAGAAGGTGGGTCTGGTTTTTCAAAATCCTGATAATCAGCTGGTTGCTACCATGGTGGAGGAGGATGTAGCTTTCGGGCCGGAGAACCTGGCAATTCCCTCCGGGGAAATTCGCAGTCGCGTTGATGAAGCCCTGGAGATGGTAGACATGCAGGGTTATCAAACTCATCCCCCACATAATCTATCAGGCGGTCAGAAACAGAGAGTGGCTATCGCCGGCATTATAGCAATGCTGCCGGACTGCCTGGTTCTGGATGAGCCAACAGCTATGCTCGACCCCCGGGGGAGAAAAGAAGTTTTAAACACGGTCAAAAAACTCAATGAGGAAGAAGATATAACGGTAGTATATATAACCCACTTCATGGAAGAAGTAGTGGAAGCTGATAGTGTGGCCGTTATGAAAGCGGGAGAGTTGATAGCAAAGAACACTCCCGAAGAAATATTCAACAATAGAGGGTTAATAGAGGAATCTGGCCTGGAGGTGCCACCTGCGGTTGAGCTGGCAGCTGAGTTGAGAAATAGAGGGATAGATATCCCCCGGGTGCTCACCGATGAAGGCCTGGTGAATGCACTATGCTCCTAGAAGTCAGCGATCTGCGGCACGTATATCAGCTGGAAGATCCTGTCGTGGCCCTGGACGGCATAAATGCAGGAATAGAAAGCGGTGAATTTATCGGTTTAGTGGGTCATACTGGCTCAGGCAAATCCACCCTGGCTCAGACTTTAAATGGGCTGATTGAACCGACTGAGGGAACTGTTTATTATCGAGGTCAGGATATCTTTGGCGAGGAGATCAGTCTGAGAGAGATCAGAAAAAAGGTAGGGCTTGTATTTCAATATCCCGAGCATCAGTTATTTGAGGAGACTGTTGCTGAAGATATTTCCTTTGGTCCCAAAAATTTGGGGCTGGAAGGGGAAACGATTGAAGAAAGAGTGCGTAAATCCCTTGATCTAGTTGGTCTCGATTATGATGAATTTCGAGATCGCTCTCCCTTCAATCTCAGCGGCGGACAGCAGCGCCGGGTAGCTATAGCAGGGGTTTTGGCCTTAAAGCCTGAGGTGCTAATTCTGGACGAGCCGTCAGCGGCTCTCGATCCAGAAGGCAGGAAAAAACTTCTGGATTTGCTGGCCGATCTCCACGGAAATATGGGACTCACGATAATTTTGATAACTCATAGAATGGAACAGGTGGCCAGACTGGCTGACAGAGTTTTGGTGATGAAAAATGGTGGTCTGGTTCTTGATGGAACTCCGGAAGAGGTCTTTACCAGACAGGAATATCTGCGGGAGATGGCACTGGATCTCCCCCCTCTGACCAGAATTTTACAGCAGCTTAACGACAGGGGACTTTCTGTCAGAACCGATATTTTCGAAACGGAAGAGGCAGCCCGGGAGATAGAATCGGCTCTTGATGGTGAATCTTTGAGCAGGGAGAGAGGCTTATGCTGAAGGATATCACTATAGGTCAGCATATACCGGGAGATTCGCTGATACACAAACTTGATCCCAGAATCAAAATTATCATCACCATCATAATGATCGCTGTGCTTTTTTTGATCGATACTTTTCCGGGTTTTGGTCTATTCTTACTCATGCTGGCTGCTGTAACATTTTTGGCCCGGCTGCCTGTTAGGAGGGTTCTTCGAGGACTCAAGCCGGTATTTTTTCTTGTCCTTATAACCCTTTTTCTACATCTGTTTTTAACCCGGGGAGGAGAAGTGATATGGCAGTGGCGATTTATTAGGATCGAGGAGGCAGGAGTCGAAACCGGGTTTTTTATGGTTAGCCGCATATTGCTTTTGATTATGTTCACTTCTCTTTTGACTTTGACGACTTCACCGCTACAGCTGACTGACGGTATTGAATATCTGTTAAAGCCTCTGGCCCGCTTTGGAGTTCCGGCCGGTGAACTGGCGATGATGATGACTATAGCTCTTCGATTTATTCCCACTTTGATGGAAGAAGCTGATAAAATTATGAAAGCACAAAAAGCCCGGGGGGCTGATTTTGAAAGTGGAAATATTATTCAGAGAGCCAAAAGTTTAATACCTCTTCTGGTGCCGCTTTTTATCAGCGCTTTTCGCAGGGCTGATGAACTGGCGCTGGCCATGGAATCGAGATGCTATCGGGGAGGAACCGATAGAACCCGGCTAAATGAGCTCGAATTTGGACACCGGGACTTGCTGGCATTAATAATTTCTCTGGCCATAGCTGTTTTCATTAGTCTATTTTAGGAGGAAATTTAGTGACATGCAGCGAGTAAAACTTCATCTGGCCTATGACGGCACCGAATACAGCGGCTGGCAGATTCAAAAGAACACAGATCACACGATTCAGGAACACCTTGAAAGAGTTATCAGCCGTTATGATCCAGAATTCAAAAGAGTTTATGGTGCCTGTCGCACGGATGCCGGGGTTCATGCTTTAAATCAGATCGCCCATTTTGATATGTCTGTTGATATACCCGAGGATAATATAGCCACTGCTTTAAATGGTGATCTGCCCGAAGATATTGTCTGCTGGGATGCCGAAAAAGCTGCGGAAGATTTTCACAGCCGTTATGATGCCACAGGCAAAATTTATCGTTATCGAATAGATAATGGTAGTTTTCCGCATATTTATCATCACAGGTATTCCGCCTTTTTTTACGAAGATCTTGATCTTTTTTCCATGCAGAAAGCGGTCAGATATCTGCCAGGAAAAAAGGATTTCAGTTCATTTAGGGCCAAGGGATGTTCCAGTTCAACGCCGATCAGAGAAATTTTTTCCGCTGAAGTTTATCCTCAAAAAGATGAGGAAATATGGATAGAAGTCTCGGGTTCAGGTTTCTTATATAATATGGTCAGAATCATTGCCGGCACTCTGATAGAGATAGGCAGAGGGAAAATCTCCCCTGCTGAAATGGAGAAGATAATCGCGTCTAAGTCACGCGAAGCGGCTGGTTTTACCGCTCCTGCAGCCGGTCTTACCCTGGTAGAAATCTTTTATTAACCTGGATTAAGTGGATTTAGAATATAAATTTTAGAATTTCGCACAAAGGAGGTTATACCTATGTCAACTTACATGGCCAAACCGGATGAAGTTGAGCAGGACTGGTATATTGTTGATGCCGAGGGAAAAACTCTGGGCCGAATGGCTTCCAAAATTGCCCGGGTTCTAAAGGGCAAGCATAAACCCGAATATACTCCTCATGTTGATACGGGCGATTATGTGATAGTAGTAAATGCTGGTAAAGTAGAGCTTACCGGCGATAAATGGGAGCAGAAGAAGTTAATTCGTCATTCTCATCATCCCGGAGGAATGAAAAAAATACCCTATGAACAGCTCAGGGAGAGCAATCCGGAGATAATCATCGAAGAAGCAGTCGATGGCATGCTCCCTAATAATTCTCTCGGCCGCAGGATGATGAAGAAACTTAAGGTATACGAAGGTTCTGATCATCCTCACCAGGCGCAAAAACCTGAAAAACTCGAACTATGACATGTTCAATATTAAGAACGAAATCTGAACAGCTGATAACCAGTTAAAATTATATCAAAAAAATAATTCTGAAAAGTTAATGAGAGGAGGTAGTTTTAATGGCAGATGTTCAATATCAGGGCACCGGTAGGCGCAAAACTTCTACTGCCAGGGTGAGATTAATACCCGGCAGCGGCAATATAACAGTTAATGGTGATGATGTAGAGGATTATTTTCACCGCCTTTCACAGATAAAGGATCTGAAATCTCCTCTGGAACTGGTGGAACAATCCGGCAGTCTGGACGTGGAGGTTAATGTAAATGGAGGCGGAAAATCAGGTCAGGCCGGCGCTATCAGACATGGTATTGCCAGGGCTCTCCTGCAGGTTGACGAAGATTTTCGGGAACCTCTCAAAAAAGCCGGTTATCTGACAAGGGACCCCAGAATGAAAGAAAGAAAAAAATACGGCCTCAGAAAAGCCCGCAAAGCTCCTCAATTCTCCAAGAGATAAACCTCTATTTAAATTATTTAGAGCAAAACCCCTTCCTTCCCCTGGCTGGAAGAGGGGTTTTTTGTTTTATGAAGGGATCTTTGAAAGCTGCAGGAAGGAAAATGTCAGCAAGTTCAGTAATAATTAAATAGAGAGAAGGCAGGGAATGACAGCGATAAATTAATTGCAGGGAAGATGACTTTTTAACAAACTCATAATCTGCCATGATTTAGGAGGGGTTTTTATCAGATGAAAATAGCAGGTGGGCTCTTTCCTCATCCTCCGATTATAATACCGGAAGTTGGCGGCCAAAAGAGGTTTGAGGCTGAAAAAACAATCGATGCCACCAGAGATCTAGCCCGGGAGATGTCAGAAGCTGATCCTCAGTTAATAATCTTTTCGGGACCTCATGGTCAGGCTCGGGGCGAGGAAGTTACTGTGCTCCAAAAAGAAAGATTGAGCGGTGATTTCTCTCAGTTTAATACTCCCGAGGTCGAACTCTCGGTAGAGAGCCTTCCCGAAAAAATTTCCGAATTAAACGATACTGCCCGCTCTGAAGGCTGGTCTATCAGCTCACTCGACGATCCAGTTAGCGCTCAGCTTGATCATGGCGTGTTAGTTCCCCTTTATTTTCTGCGCGAGGCCGGCCTGAGCCAGGATATACCCTGGATAATAATAAATGTGGCTTTTTGGTCTCCGGAAAAGCTGTTTGGTTTTGGACAGTTCCTGAACGAATTTTTTGGAGATGAGGATGTTTTATTCGTATGCAGTGGCGATTTATCTCACAGGCTTAAGCCTGGAGCTCCGGGAGGATATGATCCCCACGGCGAAAAATTTGATCGAAAATTGATGGAACTGCTGGAGCAGGAAAGAATACATGATATAATAGATTTGGACAGTCAGCTCAGAGAGAAAGCCGGGGAATGCGGCTACAGGCCGCTTTTAATTGCGCTGGGATTCTGTCAGAACGAAAATTTGAATGTAGAGGTAAAATCTTACCAGGGTCCCTTCGGCGTGGGGTATGGTGTTGCTGGTTTTTATAATTAAAGGGAGGTCCTGATAATGGACGAACTGGATTTTTCACCGACCAGATTGGCCCGGAATGTTCTCGAGAATTATTTGGAACGCGGAAAAATACCCGAGTTGCCGGAGACAGAAATAAAGGCAGGAGCTTTTGTCACTTTAAAAAAAGCTGAACATGATGAACTCCGGGGTTGTATTGGTACGATCGAGCCTTCTACCGATCTGGTAACTAAAGAGATTGCCAAAAATGCTGTCAGTTCAGCCACTAATGATCCTCGTTTCCCTTCTGTTAGCAGGGAGGAACTAGACAATATAAAAATTTCTGTCGATATTCTCGGCAAGAAGGAACCCGTTAACGATGTTTCCAAACTCGATCCTGAAAGATATGGGGTCGTTGTTGAAAAGGGCCAGAAAAGAGGAGTGCTCCTGCCCGATTTAGAAGGGGTGGATACCGCCAGTCGACAGCTGGAAATAGCCTGCCGCAAAGCCGGGATAAGCCCCGGTGAGCTTGATGATATTCAGGCGAGCATCTATAGATTTCTCGTCAGAAGGTACGAGGAGGAATTTTAATGAACTCGGAGGTTGAAAGGGAAGCAGAACATTATAAATCGGTGAATGAAGATGAACTGATATGCGAGTTATGTCCTCATTCCTGTCGGTTAGCTTCTGGAGATAAAGGAATCTGCCGGGTGCGTGAAAATCAGAGCGGCAGACTTTATTCTCTCAATTACGGACAGGTCACTTCAGCTGCTATGGACCCGATAGAAAAAAAGCCCTTATATCATTTTCAACCCGGGACTTCGACTCTCTCGCTGGGCACCTGGGGCTGTAATTTAACCTGCAGTTTCTGCCAAAACTGGCGTATAAGTCAGGGAAATCCTACCGCAAGAAATTATTCTCCGGCTGGGATAGTCGAGCTGGCCCTGGACAAAAACAGTTCCACAATCTCTTTTACTTATTCGGAGCCGATTGTCTGGTACGAATTTATAGAAGATACTGCTCCTCTTGCAGATGAGCATGATCTGGATTTAATTCTTGTTACCAATGGGTTTATAAACCGCAGTCCATTGAAGAAGTTGATACCTCATATTTCTGCCTGCAATGTCGATCTCAAAGCGATGAATGCAGATTTTTACCGGCAAAATTGTGGCGGGGGAGATCCTGAACACGTTCGGCGGACAATCGAAGAATTATTTTCTGCAGGCATACATGTTGAGGTCACCTATCTTCTGATCCCCGGAGAAAATGACGATAGGGAGGAGCTTATCGAGCTCTGTGAATTTCTGCAGGAGCTCAATCCGGGTATCCCATTGCACATATCCCGCTATTTTCCCCGTCACCAGTTCAAAAGGCAAAAAACACCGGATGAAACTCTCAAGGGAAGTTATGAACTGGCCAGCTCGATGCTGGACCATGTTTATCTTGGGAATATTGATCTCCCGGATGTTCGCACAACCTTCTGTCCTGACTGTGGGGCTGAAGTTATTGATCGTTCCTATTATAATTTGAAAAATAAGCTCCAGGCGGGGAATTGTCCGGACTGCGGTGCTGAAATTTACGGTGTTTTTTAATTAATATTAAATTCACGGACGGGAAAAATAATCTCCACCAATAAATCAAAGAGGAGGAAGTTCAGTGGGATCATATTTTGGAACTGATGGAGTCAGGGGAGTGGCTAATGAGGATTTGACTCCCGAGCTGGCGTTAAAGCTGGGCAAAGCCGGGGGAGATCTGCTGCTGAAAAAAGCCGCCCCGGAAATCAGCCGGGAAGAGGCCCGGGTAATTGTGGGGAAGGACACCCGTATATCTGGAGATATGCTTTTTGGAGCTTTGATGGCAGGTCTGGCTGCTGTTGGAATCGACGTGGTGAATGCTGGAGTAGTTCCCACTCCGGCTGTAGCATTTATGACATCCAGGAGCAGGGCTTTGGGGGGGATAATGATTTCCGCCTCTCATAACCCTGTGGCCGATAATGGTATTAAATTTTTTGATGCGGAAGGCTTTAAACTCTCCGATGAGGAAGAAGATGAAATAGAGACTCTGCTGGAGGAGGAATTGGATAGAGCTGCTCCCGATCAGGTAGGCAGAAGGTTTGAGGCAGATGAAGCTTTGATTGACGACTATCTGGAGAGCTTAAAGGAGGCTGCTGGAATAGATCTCTCAGAACTTAATGCAGTTCTCGACTGCGCTCAGGGAGCGGCTCACAATCTGGGCCCCCGTGTTTTGAAAGAGCTGGGGGTGGGTTGCAAAGTGCTTAATGATGAGGGCAGGGGGGATTTGATCAATGTGAAATCCGGTTCTACTGACCCCGACCGTGTGAAAAAAAGTGTTGTCAATTCAAAAGCTGATCTGGGTATTGCTCTCGACGGTGATGCCGACAGGTGTCTTCTCATAGATGAAAATGGCAAAGAAGTTGATGGGGATCGGATTTTGAGCATCTGCGCACTCGATATGATTGAAAATGGCGGTTTGAACAAAAACAGGCTGGTCACAACTAAATACAGCAATCTCGGCCTGAGAGAGCTGCTTTCCCGGAAAGGTGCTTCGGTCGAATTTGCTGCCAGCGGCGATAAATATGTGCTGGAAAAAATGAAACGAGAAGATCTTAATCTGGGCGGAGAAAAATCCGGTCATATAATTTTTCTTGATCACAACACTACCGGTGATGGACTTCTTACCGCTTTAAAAGTAATGTCGGTAATGGTGCGCCAGAATATATCTCTGAGTGATCTGAGCAGCAGATTCTCACCCTGGCCACAAAAACTCATTAATATCAGGGTCTCCAGAAAGAACGAATGGTCAGACAATGAGGAGATCAACAGGGAAATTAGCAGGGCTGAAGAGGATTTAAGTGATGGCCGTGTTTTTGTCAGAGCCTCGGGCACAGAACCTCTGGTAAGGGTTATGCTGGAGAGCAGAGATGAAGAGAAAATCAAAAAATGGCAGGAGCGGCTGGAAGCAGTAATTTCCCGGGAATTAAATTAGGATATTCTTGTTATCAGTTGATAGATATCGTATAAGATCACTATCTTCCAGTACAACTAAATGAAGTTTTTGACACACCTATTTACCAACAGAAGACAAGAAGGTCCTTAAATTAATTGTTGTTTAGATATGAAAGTCTGGAGCAAAACAGGAGGTTAAACTGATGATAATAGGTCACGGGGTGGATATAGTTGAGATAGCCCGTGTTGAAAATATATTAAATCGCTTCCCTGACAGGTTTATGTCCAGGGTGTTTACCGAAGAAGAGAAAAAATACTGCCGTAATCAGGTGGTACCGGCTGAAAGTTTTTCAGCCCGCCTGGCCGCTAAAGAGGCAGTGTATAAAGCGCTATCTCCTGAGATTGATATTCTTTACTGGCAGGAAATAGAAGTTGTCTGCTTTCCCGAACAGATCGGCATACCTAAGCTGAAGCTGAGGGGAGAGACAGAAAACCTGGAAAAACGCCTGGGAATAAAAAACTGGCATTTAAGCCTGAGCCATGAAAGAGAGTACGCAGCAGCTTCAGTCATAGCTGAAGGAGGAGATTGATTAAATGATATTATTAACCGGCGAAGAGATGGCCAGGGCGGATAAAAAAGCAATCGATATGGGAATGCCCGAGTTGATTCTGATGGAGACAGCCGGACGATCGACGGCAGCAGGAACATATTCGCGATGGCAGGATAGAGCAGAAGAGGGAATTGTCGTCATTTCAGGAGGCGGTAATAATGGAGGCGATGGTCTGGTCGCCGCCCGATATTTCGATAGCTGGGGGCTGGATGTTAAAGTTATATTGCTAACTTCTCCTGAAAATCTGGAGGGAGTGAATAGAGAGAATTACCGCATGTGCAGGCTGCAGAATATCGAAATAATACCGGAAAACTCCGGGAAAATTGATGCAGCTGAGGATATGATCGCCGAAGCCGGTATAATAGTAGATGCCATGCTGGGTACGGGATTGAAGGGAGCCGTTAGAGGTAAAGCGGCCGAGATGGTGGAACTGGTAAATAAAGCCGGAGCTGCCAGAATAGCAGTTGATATTCCAACAGGAGTGGAAGCTGGCACCGGCAGGGCGCCGGGTGGGGCGGTAAAAGCTGATCTTACTGTCACCATGCAGGATGCCAAGGTCGGTCACCTGCTTTATCCCGGCCGCAGCTTCTGCGGTGAGCTGACAGTTTCCGATTTGGGTTTTCCCGATGAAGTCTACGATGAGATAGAACCTCAACATTTCCGGCTGGTTGATGAAGAGGTGAGCTCTTTACTGCCTCCCAGACCGGAAACAGGTCATAAAGGTACTTTCGGTGAAGTGCTGGTAGCTGCTGGATCCAGGAATATGCCGGGAGCAGCCCTTCTGACAGCTAAAGCTGCTCTGGCAGGTGGCGCTGGAGTGGTCAGGCTCGCCCTGCCGGAGGAGTCAGCTGCCGCTATAACATCTGCCGCTCCTGAAATTGTGCTGATACCTCTTGCAGGTGAAGAGGGTGAGCTTTCGAGCTCGAACTTAGAAAAATTAATCGGATACGCAGATAGCGCTGACGCTATGGCTCTAGGGCCGGGCCTGGGCAGCGGAGAGCCGGCGGCGGAACTGGTTAATGGACTTTTAAAAGAATTAGATCTGCCGCTGGTGCTCGATGCCGACGGGATAAACAATCTTTCCGAACTGGCCCTGGCTGCCGGATATTCCGGTGAGCTGATCATGACTCCTCATCCTGGTGAAATGGGCAGGCTTCTGGAAATGAGTCCTCAGCAGGTAGTTGAGAACAAACTGGATGTCGCCCGGGAATTTTCCCGTGAACAGGACTGTGAATTAATTTTGAAGGGAGCAGACACTCTTTCAGCTCTGACTGAAGGCGAGGTCTTTATAAATCCGACCGGTAATCAGGGTATGGCTACTGCCGGGAGCGGCGACGTACTGACAGGCCTGACTGCCGGCCTTCTTGCACAAACCCAGAATTCCGAAATTTCCGCCTGCCTGGCTCCTTATCTTCACGGCAGGGCTGGTGATATGGCTTTAGAAGAAAAAGGCAGCTATTCTCTTACTGCCGGTGATATACTCGATCGATTGGGAGCAGCTTTTTCCTCTGTAAGCAAAAATGCTGTTCGTCAGGAGGATAAAAGAGAATGATACTCTCCGATAAAACCCTCAAAGAGATGATAGATAAAGATGTTTTGCAGATTGAACCCCTTACTGAGGGGCAGCTGCAGCCGGCTTCAGTCGATCTGCGGCTGGGGAAAAATTTTCTTAAGATAGATGAGAATATGATGGAAGCGATGTCGCTCAAAGAAAAACCGGATTACACTGAGATGAACCGTTCGGAGATAGTAATTCCTCCCCATTCTTTTTTGCTGGCCAGCACACGGGAAAAAATTTCTCTTCCCGATGATCTGACCGCTTTTGTGGAAGGTCGCAGTTCAATTGGCAGAATGGGCCTTTTTATTCAGAATGCCGGCTGGGTGGATCCCGGTTTTTCCGGCCAGCTGACGCTTGAACTTTTCAATGCCAACAGGCTGCCGATAAAACTTTATGCGGGCAGGCGAATCTGCCAGCTGGTTTTTTCGAGAATGGACCAAAAGGCCGAGTCTCCTTACTGCGGCAAATACCAAAATCAACAGCGGGCAGTCGGCAGTCTGGCATGCCAGGACAGCGAGATAGCCTCCGGATCCGCTGATTGAGGAAAAGATAAAAGTTTCAAAATTTGTTTTAGCAATATGTTTGCACCCGGCTCGAGATTTATGTTATACTTCCCACTGTGGCAAATATTTCAGTCGGTTCTGTAAAACCAGCAGCGGATAAAAGTGAGGTGTATAATATGGTCAAAATTATCATTTCAGAGTTCGATCACAATATCGGTCCTGGAGATATTGTGGGAGCTTTTATAAATGAATGCGGTATAGATAGCGAGGATATAGGAAAGATAAATATTAACGATCATCAGGCCACAGTCGAGCTGGCTGAGGAAGTGGCAGCTCAGGTGGTCAAGAACATGGATGGCAATCAGATCGGGGGAGGAAAGGTTTGTGTAGACCCTGCCTCGCCTGAAGAAATTCTCTCTCCGGATCTGGTTCAGTATATCAAGAAATTCACCGGATTGGTCGAATTGGAGAGAGAAGAAGAGATGAAGCAGCATGAACTCGAGATCAAACATCTTTCTGCCCGGGAAAGGGAGAAAAAAGGAAGGGCTATCCTTCATCTGAAGGGCAGAGATGAAGGGACTGCTTTAGGACAGCGTTCGCTGGTAAAATTTATGCGTCAGCGGCCAGGAGAGAAATTGCCTGAAACTGAAATCACTGTTGGAGATCTGGTCATGCTGAGCAAGAAAGATCCTCTCGCAGATGACAATCCTACCGGTACTGTTGCTGAGATGACCAATTATTCTTTAACAGTAGTATTTGATGAAAAACCTCAGGGCTTTGTATATGGCAAAAGTTTGAGAATGGACCTTTATGTCAATGATATAACCTATCAGAGGATGCTCGATGCTGTAGAAAGTCTGGAAAAAGTGGACGGGGCTGCTAAAAGACTGCGCGATATTATGATTTTAAATCGTCGTCCGGCCCATACTCTTTCGCAGGCGGTGGAAGTTGAGAGCTGGTTTGACGATGAGCTAGATTCCTCCCAGAAGGAGGCCGTCAACAGTGCACTTTCCAGCCGCGATTATCATTTGATTCAGGGCCCGCCCGGCACCGGGAAGACTATGACTGCCATAGAAATAATTCAGCAGGCTGCCCGCAGAGGCGAAAAAGTGCTGGCCACTGCTGACTCCAATGTGGCAGTCGACAATCTGGTTGAAAGGCTGGCCGATACTCCCACGGAAGCCATCCGGATCGGTCATCCGGTGAGAGTTTCTCCTCTTCTGAGAGATCATACCCTTGACTATCGAGTGCAGGAGCATGAGGACTATCAGCAGGCACAGGAACTGAGAAGAAAAGCCGAGAATATAAAGCACAAGCAGGATGATTTGATTCATCCCAGCGGCCGGTATAGACGTGGCATGAGCAACGAGCAGATCAAGGATCTGGCTCAAAAAGGCCGGGGGTCGAGAGGTGTTTCTCCTGAAAAAATCAAGCAGATGGCCAGATGGCTCGAGCTTCAGGAGGAGATAGATGAGATATATGATGAGATAAATCGACTGGAAGATAAAGCAGTCGATGAGCTAATAGATTCAGCTGATGTGATATGTGTAACCAATTCAACTGCAGGTTCAGAGTTGATGGAAGACAGGAGGTTCGATCTGGTAACTGTAGATGAAGCCACTCAGGCTACTGAACCCGCCACTCTAATTCCTCTGCTCAAAGGTGAGAGGGTGATTTTGATAGGCGATCATAAACAGCTGCCGCCCACCGTTAAAAATCAGCAGGCCTCAGAACAGGGGCTTTCCAAATCCTTATTCGAGAGAGTTATTGAAGAGCAGGGCCGTGATTTCTGGTCTCTTCTCAAAGTTCAATACCGCATGCATGATAAAATCATGGAATTCTCCAGCAATAAATTTTATAACTGCAAGCTGGAAAGTGATGAGCAGGTAGCTGATCATACCCTGGCTGATCTGGGGGCAGAGCCCGATGAAACTTCAGGAATTCTCGATGAAGCGTTTATGGCGAATTATCCGGTGGTATTTCTCGATACCGCTGATATGGAATCTTACGAAAAAAACCGGGCAGATTCACCCTCTTATTTCAACCCGGTGGAAGCAGAAATGATCACCGATCTGGCCAGCCAGGCTATGAGTCTGGGTCTGGAGGCGGAAAATATAGGTGTTATTTCTCCATATAAAGATCAGGTCGATGAAATAGATAATCACAATTTGCCCGAGGAGCTGGAGAGAAAGACAGTTGACGGATTTCAGGGCAGAGAAAAAGAATTGATTCTTCTATCCCTGGTGCGCAGCAATAAAAGAGGTAATATCGGCTTTTTGCGCGATCTGCGCAGGCTGAATGTTTCCATCACCAGAGCCCGCCGCAAGCTCATAATTGTTGGTGATAGTTCCACTGTGGGAACCCATGAGCTTTATGCGGAGTTAATCGATTATATCAGAAAAAGCGGACTATACTATCGCCTGTAGATCTTTGCCGAGATAATAAGCCAGGCCTGCCATTAACAGGTATTATTTGCAATAATCCCCGGGCAGATTCCGTTCAGCCCGGGATTATTGACATTTTTATTTTTCTGTAATATACTTTATTGTGTGGTGTGTTTTATCATCATGCAGCTGCTGCCGGAGAAGATCCTCAGAGTTAAAATCATTAAGCCCGACACGAGTAGACAGAAAAAATTAATTTGGAGGGGAAAACATGGATGACTTTCTGAGGAATAAAAGTAATTTATCCGAGGAAGAAAGGCGGCATATTGCCCGGAGGATGATAGAAGGCTATAAGAAGATGGGGCCGCTAAACCGTGAACTGGCTTCCCGAAATGCCAACAATTTAGATCAGCTATCGGATTGATATCCAATATTTACTGCTAAAGCTTTTAATTCTTAGTTTTTGAGGCAGCGAGGTGATATAAAAGTGGGGAAAAAGGAATGGTGTCGGGTTAAGCTTCCCAGCAACCTGCTGCAGGAGATGGAGGGCTATGTTACATCTGGAGAAGAGAGCGATATTGACGAGTTTTTCTGTCAGGCCCTCAAAATGTACCTGGCTCATCTAAAGAAAGATGAAATAAAACGAAAACTAAAGTCCGGTTATAAAGAGATGAGCGAGTTGAACGAACAGCTGGCCGATGAGGGCCTACCCTCTTCCTGCCGGACAATCACATTTTATGAAGAAAAATTATCGGAGTGTGAATAATGGAAATATTAAGAGGTGATGTTTTCTATGCCAATCTGAACCCGGTGGTGGGTTCAGAGCAGGGCGGCACCCGCCCTGTTCTGATCATTCAAAATGATATCGGGAACAGGTACAGTCCCACAGTAATAGTGGCAGCTATAACCTCGCGCATCAAAAAGGGCAAGCTGCCCACCCATGTAGAAATTGGGGCCGAAGACAGCGAGCTGGACCGGGATTCGGTAATACTTCTTGAGCAGATTAGAACTCTGGACAAAAAGAGGCTTGAGCGGAGAATAACTCATCTGAGCTCTGACATAATTGAAGAGGTTAATCGATCTCTGGAAATCAGTCTGGGACTTATAGAGCTTTAATCCTACATACATAACTTTTGACTCCCCCTCTTTTATTTAAGGGGGATTATTTTATTCAGTCCGGGAAGGGTGGTGAAAAGCATCTGCCAGGTCGTGAATTTTTTGGCAGGATGCAGATAATGATCAAGTTTACTACTATATCCCGGCAGGAAACGGAGAGAGCCGGGAAAAAACTGGGTGAATGCCTTGGTGAGAAATTTAGAAAAGAAGAACTGCTTGAGGGCATGACCATATTATTAAAAGGTGAGCTGGGTGCCGGTAAAACAACTTACATCAGAGGAGTAATAAGGGCTGTTATACCGGGAGAGAGGGTTACCTCTCCCAGCTACACCCTCATAAATGAGTATACTTCCAGTCTCCTCAGTTTTGTGCATGCCGATTTGTACAGGCTTCAACAGCAGGAAGAAGCCGAGCATATCGGGCTCTTTGAATACCCGCACCGCCGCAGTGTACTGCTGGTGGAGTGGCCAGAGCGAATTTCAATAGATTGGGGAAATTATCTGGAGATTGAAATTAACAGGGGAAGACAGGAAAGAAAACGCATTCTGAAGATAAGAGCTGCAGGAAAAAGAGAAAAAAATCTGCTGGAGGAGTTGAACGGAATATATGAATGTGGCCGGGATTGATACTGCGAGCGATATCCTCGGTCTGGGATTCTGCCGGGATAATAAAATTATGGGAGAGATTAATATCAGACTCGACCAGAGTCATAATCAAAGGCTTCTGCCTCTTTTTGATGTCTTAATGGGAGAGGTTGGATGCCGTCTTTCCGATCTGGATGGCATAGCTGTTGTGACAGGTCCGGGCTCTTTTACCGGGCTGAGAATATCACTCAGCACAGTTAAAGCTTTCAGCATCTCTCAAGATCTATCACTTTTGGAGGTTTCAAGCCTGGAGCTTTTAATAGCAGACAGACTCAATCAGCCTGGTTTCTGGCTGCCTGCTTATGATGCCCGTGGAGACAGAATTTATACTGCTATATTTTCCGGCGGAAAAGAGCTGACCGATAAGAAAGCAAGAGTTCTGGAAGATCAGGCTGTAGCTCTGGCAGAACTGCCCGAGTTATTAAAAGAAGAACTGCCTGAGAAATTCAGGCTGACAATCACCGGGCCGGCTGTGAACAGATATATTGAGCAATTCAGAGAGGTAAAGGCAAATTTACCAGGAGAGATTGTGCTCGATAAAAGATATACCGCCCGTCCTGCTGGAGGGAGGCTGGCCCGATTGGGTGTTGATTTTTTGGAAAAAAACATGAGAATAGTCGGACCGGATGAGCTCCAACCCCGGTATTTAAAGAAACCTCAGGCCGAAATAGATCACGAGAAAAACTGATAGAGGTGCCATGATATGGCCGTAAATTATGGGCGAGATTTCGATAAAAATAACTTTGAATTCAGGCCAATGATGCCGAAGGATGTTGAGAGGGTCGGCTGTCTGGAGCGAAAAGTGTTTACCCGCCCCTGGCCTGAAAGAGCTTTTTTAAACGACATACTTTCAGACAGGCCGGTCTTTTATCGGGTTTGTTATGGGGAAGGCGGTCTTATTGGGTATCTGGGGGCTCATATAGAAGATGAAAAAATGCACATTGTTAATATGGCCGTTGAACCGTCCTGGCAGAGATGTGGAATAGGCGGCGAGCTTTTAAAAAGGGCTCTGGATTTTGCCCAAAAAAACTCAATTGCGGAAATATATCTGGAGGTTAGAAGGTCAAATCAAGCGGCCATAAGCCTTTATAAAAAATACGGTTTTGAAGAGGATTCTATCCGCCGCAATTATTATGTACGCAGCGGAGAGGACGCTATAATAATGGTGAAGGGAATGACAGATAATGAATGATTATATCGAGATGAGCGAAAAATACAACCGAAGAAAAAGCTTTAAAGAGCGAGCTGAAGCGAACAGGGAGAAGAGATTATCTGAGAATGAAGCGGAATTTATTCTGGCTTTAGAGACCTCCTGTGATGAAACTTCAGCAGCAGTTATCACCTCCCGGGATGGTCGGCCAGAAATTATTTCTCACGAGGTTGCCTCACAGATAGAAGCTCACCAAAAATTTGGTGGAGTTGTTCCGGAAATAGCTTCGCGCAGGCATCTGGAGCTGATCAGGCCGATGATTGATTCGACACTCGAGCAGGCAGGGGTTGATTCAACACAGCTCACAGCGACAGCAGCTACCAGAGGGCCGGGACTGGTCGGAGCTCTGCTGGTCGGTTTTGCCGCCGGGAAAGCACTGGCTTATGCTGAGAAAATTCCTTTTTTGGGTGTAAATCATATTGCCGGCCATATATTCGCCAATTTTTTGGTTCATGAAGATATTGAATTGCCCTTTCTATGTTTGACAGTCTCTGGCGGACACACTGATCTTATTTATTTTTCCAGAATGATCGAATACGAGATTTTGGGCAGGACCAGGGATGACGCCGCGGGGGAAGCTTTCGACAAAATTTCCCGGCGTCTGGAACTGGGTTATCCCGGCGGTCCAGCCATCGAGAAAAAGGCCCGGGAGGGAAATCCAAACGCGGTGGAACTGCCCCGGGCGTTGAGCGAAAGCGAGACTTATGATTTTAGTTTTAGCGGGCTCAAAACCGCAGTGATCAATTATATTCACAATCAGCAGCAGAAAGGCAATGAAATTGACACCGCTGATCTGTCAGCATCTTTTCAAAGGGCTGTGATTGAAAGCCTTTTGCCCCAGGTTGAAAGAGCCATTAAAAATTTTGAACCTGAAGCTTTGCTGCTTGCCGGAGGAGTGTCGGCCAATTCACTGCTGCGCAGTCGATTTGAAAGCCTGACCGAGAAACATGAACTCTCTCTTTATCTGCCACCTCTGGATTTGTGCACCGATAATGCCGCCATGATCGGGGCAGCAGCCTATTATCAGCTTGCTGCCGGCCATTCACATGATCTGGGGCTGGATGTACGGGCTAACCTATCGCTTTAAAAACCTGTCAGCAGTTGCGGGAGGAATTTAAAATATGAAGCAGGGCCTATACCTGGAATTTCTTTATCGCAGTGTTCAGGAGCAAAATATTCTGCCCCTGACTTCTAACTGCCCTCTTGACTGTTATTTTTGCAGCCACAAATTTCAACCTTCCGAAGTTAAAACTCTTTCTCCGGGCCATATTGATAGGGATAGAATATTAGATCTCAGCGAATTTTTGGATGGTTCTCATCGGATAATCATAGGCGAATCTGCTTCCCGCATCGAAGAAGGAGAGCCTTTCTGTCATCCTGGCTGGCGGGAAGTGATTGCCCACCTAAGAAGTAAATTCCCCAAAACACCTATCAACATAACAACTTCGGGTGTGCTTTTGAAAAGAGAAGATATAGAATATCTGGCCCGAATGCGCCCTCTCAAACTTTGTATTTCTCTCAATTTTATTTCCTCTGATTTGAGAGCTGATTATTTAAGGGATGGAGGATTTCGCAGTATCGAAGCTGTTTTACATGATTTAAACCAAATTAATCTCCCCTGCACGGGAAGCCTGGTCGCTCTGCCCAAACTGGCGGGCTGGAAAGAACTTAAAAGATCTCTGGAAATCATGGATAGAACTTCCTGTATCCAGCATGTGAGAATTTTCCGTCCTGGTTATACGAGCAGGATTAAAAGTGATAAAGCTGAAAAGCTGGATTTTAAACCCGAGTCGTTCATGAAGAAACTGGAAAGCTGGCGTGGGGAGTTTACAACTCCTATAATTTTTGAACCCCGGCCGGTCTATGATCTTCAGGCCAGAATTGTCGGGGTGAAATTTGACAGCCCTGCGGCCACAATCGGCCTCAAAAGAGGAGATATTATTGAATCGGTAGCCGAAAACCAACCATTTTCACGGGTTGAGGCCTTTTCATTATTGAAGAATCATCTGCGCCGGCAGGAAACTTTTGAGCTTGAAATCAAAAGGAACGTTCACGGCGAAAATGAAATTCTGCAGAAAAAGGTAAAACCCGGAGAAGTAAATCCCGATTCATTTCAATATGAAGAAGTAGGGCCGGGGGTGATAATGGCCCGTGATATATCTCCGGCCTATTTTTGCGAAATAAAAAGATATTCCCGTGAAAACAGTCTGCATCTGCTGATAACTGCTCCGGCTGCCAAAACCCGCATAAGACTGCTGAAAAATAAGTTAAATGAGGAAACAGGAGAGAGTACAGATTACAAAATGATGACGGTCAGGCCGCAATTTTTTGGAGGAAATATTGAGGCTGCTGGGCTGCTTGTTATTAGCGATGTCTTGAAAAATAAGGAAAAAATTTGTCGGTTTTCTCCTGATTCTATATTTTTATCTGACAGCATGTTTGATCACCGGGGGGAAGATCTGCTGGGGGAACATCGCGGAGAACTGGAGAGAAGACTCCCGGCCCCGGTTTACTTCATATGATCTTAAATAAGCATTTGAAAGTTTGTGGGCGAATAGTCGAGTAATATGGAGTAATTGGCATACAAACACTTTTGATAACTAATAATCTCTATAATTAACCCTTGATTTATATTAATAACTCCATTATTATATAAAATGGATTTGTTAGCACTCGATCTGGATGAGTGCTAATAAAAGCTAGAGTAGTCAAGTGTGCCAGTAATTGCTGGTAGCAATAAAATATTAAAGGGGGTATATGCTAATGAGATTGAGACCGTTAAGCGATCGAGTTGCAGTAAAATATGAAGAACCAGAAGAAGAGACCACCGAAAGCGGCATCGTTCTGCCCGACACAGCTAAAGAAGAGAAGCCGCAGCAGGGTCAGGTAGTTGCCAAAGGAGAGGGATGCGACGCCGAGGATACACCTACAGTAGAGATCGGCGATACAGTTGTATTCGACAAATTCGCTGGAACCGAAGTTAATGTTGACGACGCAGAATACGTTATTTTGAGTCTGGAAGACGTACTGGCAGTAATTGAATAAAAAAATTTAAGGAGGGATACATATGGCCAAGGAATTAAAGTTCGGTGAAGAAGCAAGAAGAGCTCTGGAAGATGGAGTGGATACTCTGGCCAGTTCGATAAAAATTACTCTGGGTCCAAAAGGTAGAAACGTAGTACTCGAGGAGAGCTTCGGTTCTCCTTCTATCACAAATGATGGAGTCAGCATAGCCCGGGAGATCGAGGTTGAAGATAATTTTGAGAACATGGGCGTGCAAACTGTAAAAGAGGTAGCCACTAAAACAAACGATGCAGCTGGAGACGGTACTACAACAGCCACCGTTCTGGCAGAAGCAATCTTTAAAGAAGGACTGAAAAATGTGGCTGCTGGTGCCAATCCCATGCAGCTCAAAGATGGCATAGATAAAGCAGTTGACTGCATCATAGAAGAGATAGGCAGAATCAGCGAGCCTGTTGAAGGTCGTGAAGCTGTATCTCAGATAGCAGCAATTTCGGCCGATGACGAAGAAGTTGGAGAGCTTATAGCTGGTGCCATGGAAAAAGTTGGCCAGGACGGAGTAATTTCCGTTGAAGAGTCTAAGAGCATGGGGACCTCGATGGATGTAGTAGAAGGAATGCAGTTCGATCGGGGCTATCTCTCCCCTTACATGGTCTCTGACACTGAAACCATGGAAGCTTCCATGGAAGATCCCTACATTCTCATCACCGATGAAGAAATTTCCAGCATTCAGGATATCCTGCCGCTGCTCGAAAACGTAGCTCAATCCGGCAGAGAACTGCTGATCATAGCCGATGATGTCGAAGGGGAAGCTCTGGCCACACTGGTTGTAAACAAAATTCGGGGCACATTTGATTGCGTAGCAGTAAAAGCTCCTGGATTTGGCGATCGTAGAAAGTCCATGCTGGAAGATATTGCTGTGCTCACCGGTGGACAGCTTATCACTGAAGATCTCGGCCTAAAGCTCGAAAACGCCGATATCAGTATGCTGGGTGAAGCCAACAAAGTAACTGTCACCGAAGACGATACCACCATCGTCGAAGGCAAGGGTGACAAGGATGAAATTAAGAACAGAATCAATACAATCAGAAAGCAAATCGAAGCATCTGATTCTGACTTTGATAGAGAAAAACTGGAAGAGCGTCTGGCCAAGCTGGCAGGCGGCGTAGCCGTAATAAATGTTGGTGCCGCTACTGAGACCGAACTGAAAGAGAAAAAGCACCGCATTGAAGATGCTCTCTCCGCTACCAGAGCTGCTGTTGAAGAAGGGCTTGTACCGGGCGGAGGCGCAACATTCCTGCATGCTCTGCCTGCTCTTGAAGAGCTCGAATTCGATAATGAAGATGAAGAGACAGGTGCGGAGATCGTCAGAAAAGCTCTGGAATCTCCGGCGTATCATATCTCCGATAATGCCGGATTCGAAGGATCCATCATAGTCGAAAGGTTGAAGGAGAAAGAAGAAGGCGTAGGCTTTGATGTTATGAGCGGTGAGTTCACCGATATGATCTCCGCTGGTATCATTGATCCTGCCAAAGTAACCCGTTCTGCCCTGCAGAATGCTGGCAGTGCAGTCGGAATGCTGCTTACCACCGAATGCCTTGTCGCCGACAAGGCCGACGAAGATGATGATAACGGCGGTGCTCCTGGTGGAGCCCCCGGCGGCGGTATGCCCGGCGGCATGGGCGGAGGCATGGGCGGCATGATGTAAAGCCGCTCATCTTTACCTCCCGACGGTTTTCAGTCGGGAAGAAAAATCAAGAAATGAATTCAGAGGCGTCCCTTCTTCCGTCTGGAGAAGGGACGCCTCTTTTGCTTATTTAGGGGTAGTATGGTATAATTTTATACTGGAGTATATTAAACCGGCTGGAATAGAAAGGGGAAAATATGGAACGGGATAAACTGGCAGTCATAAATTTTGGGGGACAATATGTGAGGTTGATCGCCCGGAAAATCAGGGAGCTTGGTGTTTACTGCGAAATCGTCGATCCTGAAAATGCATATGATTTATGTTCTTCTCAACGGGTTAAGGGAATTATTCTTTCAGGAGGGCCGGACAGCGTACAGGAAGAGGGCGCTCCGGTTTTGGATCAAAGCTTCTTTGATCTTGGGAAGCCCGTTCTGGGAATTTGTTATGGTATGCAGTTGATGGCTGAAATCCTGCCGGGCGGCAGGATTGAAGATGGCTCTCTTTCAGAATATGGGCGTGCTGAAGTTAAAATTATAGATACAGACGTTTTATTTGAGGATATATTTGAGCGGGGAGAAGTTTTTACGGCCTGGATGAGTCATGGTGACAGTGTGGTTAAAGAACCTGAAGACTTTGAGATTCTGGCTGAAACAGCTAGTGTGCCGATCGTAGCCATGGCTGACCGCCAGAAAAATCTTTATGGTGTGCAATTTCATCCCGAAGTCACCCATACGGAAAGAGGCAGCGATATTCTCGCCAATTTTATTTTTGATATATGTGGTCTGGAAGAAAACTGGCAGATCAGCGATATCGTTCAGGATAGAGTGGAGCAGATAAAATCTGTTTTAGATGATGATGCTAATGTTCTAATCGGGCTTTCAGGCGGAGTTGATTCTTCGGTAGCAGCTGCCCTGATTCAGGAGGCGGTCGGTGACAGACTTACCGGCATATTTATAGATCATGGGCTGCTGCGTCAGGGAGAAGCTGAACAGGTTAAAAAGAGTTTTTCTCAGGTTTTTGAGTTTCCCATAAAATTCATCGATGCTTCACAAAGATTTCTCGGACAGCTGGAGGGAGTAAGCGATCCTGAAGAAAAAAGAAATATTATTGGGCGTGAATTCATCAAAGTTTTCGAGCAGGAGGCGGAGGATTTAGAGAATGTCACTCATCTGGCCCAGGGCACTATTTATTCCGATGTAATTGAGAGCGGACTCGACCAGAATGCAGCTCTCATAAAATCCCATCATAATGTGGGTGGACTGCCGGAACGCATGGAGCTCAACCTGCTGGAACCGCTGCGCGAATTTTTTAAGGATGAAGTGAGAAGGATAGGGGAAGAACTGGGGCTGCCGGAGGATGTTGTCTGGCGTCAGCCTTTTCCGGGACCAGGTCTGGCTATAAGGGTTATTGGTGAGGTTACCAGAGAAAAACTGGCTCTTCTCCGTAAGGCTGATTACATCTTTAGAGAGGAATTGCAAAATTCCGGAATCTCGGATAAGGTATGGCAGTCTTTTGCAGTACTTCCTGACATGAAATCGGTAGGAGTTATGGGAGATACCCGCACTTATGGTTATCCCATTATTCTGAGGGCTGTGGACAGTGAAGAAGCTATGACGGCCGACTGGGTTAAAATTCCGCACGAGCTGCTGGACAAAATAGCGGGCAGAATCGTCAACGAAATGGAACAGATAAACAGGGTGGTATATGATGTGAGTTCAAAGCCTCCCGCCACGATCGAGTGGGAATAAAAGAAAGGAGATAAAAATATGGTTGACGAAATAGAGGGTGAGCTTACCGAACAACTTTTTCGAGCCGTCCTTTATCTGGAAGATGAGGAGGAGTGCTACAAATTTTTCCGGGACATAGCTACCGTAGGTGAGATAGAGTCGCTTTCTCAGCGGCTGGAAGTGGCCAGACTGCTGCAGAAGGGAGCGACCTACGAAAAGATTGTGGAAAAGACAGGAGTGAGCACTGCCACTATCAGCAGGGTTAAAAGAGCTCTGGAATACGGAACAGGCGGTTACAATCTTATACTGGATAGGTTGGATCTGGAGTGAGGAGTATATATTATGCAACTTAAATGCCCGTCTCATCACGGACGGGCTCGTTTTAATTGCATTATAAATTCTTCAGAAATTATCAGATCTCAGGAGGTTAATAATGGCTGAAAAATACGACGTTGTCATAGTTGGATCGGGACCGACAGGAATATTTACGGCTCTGGAACTGGTAGAACAGGAAACTGACTGTGAAATATTGATTGTGGAAAAAGGAAAGGACATTGACAGCCGCAGCTGTCCCATGAAAGAAAAACCGGGCAGCGGAGAAGGATGTTTTGAATGCGTTTCCTGTGCTGTGGTTTCCGGCTGGGGAGGAGCTGGAGCTTACAGCGATGGCAAACTCTCCCTATCCTCCGATGTGGGCGGAAACCTGGAAGAATATATCGGTCAGGAGAAGTTGGAATCTCTAATAGATTATGCTGATGATAAATATTTAAAATTTGGGGCCCCGGACAGAATTTTTGGGATAAGTGAGAAAAAAGAAGAGGAGTTTAAAGATAAGGCAGCCCGGGCCGGACTGAAATTTATACCCGCCCGACTGCGTCACCTGGGAACAGGTTACAGCAAAGAAGTTTTGAGAGAGATGCGAGATTATCTGCTGGATAGAGGAGTTGAAATCAGGTTTCAAACCAGAGTCACCGAGATTTTGACCGGAGAAAATGAAGAGAGGGCTGCCGGAGTCAGACTGGAAAGCGGTGATGAGATCAAAGCAGATTTTGTGACGGTGGCCCCCGGAAGAGAAAATGCTACCTGGCTGGCACAGGAGATAGATAAACTCGAGCTCAATACTTCTTTAAATCCTGTTGATATAGGAGTTCGGGTGGAAACCCCGGCTTCGATAGCTCGTCCCCTTACCGATGAACTGTATGAATCAAAGCTCATCTATCATACTCCCACTTTTGATGACAGGGTGCGCACTTTTTGCATGTGTCCGGGAGGCGAAGTCGTGAGCGAGAACAATCGAGGGCTTATAACGGTAAACGGCCATACTCATTCGGATATCGAGACTGATAATTCCAATTTTGCTCTGCTGGTCAGCAAAACCTTCACAGAACCATTTAAAGAACCTCATACTTACGGCCGGGCCATAGCCAAGCTGGCGAATCTTCTGGGAGCCGGTGTGCTTGTTCAAAGGCTGGGAGATCTTCTCGAGGGGAGAAGATCGACAAAAGAACGCATTTCTAGAAGTATAGTAGATCCGACTCTGAAAGAAGCCACAGCAGGAGATCTCAGTTTGGTATTTCCTCATCGACATCTCACAGGCTTAAAAGAGATGCTGAAAGCTCTGGACGATTTAGCTCCCGGGATTTATTCCAAGGACACCCTGTTGTACGGGGTTGAGGCTAAATTTTATTCCTCGCGCCTGGAAGTGTCTCCGGAGCTGGAAACGCATGTAGAAAACTTATTTGCCGGAGGAGATGGAGCAGGAATTACAAGAGGTCTCATGCAGGCATCGGTGGCGGGGTTGATCATTGCTCGTGAAATAAGCAGGCGAGGATGAAAAGAGAGATTTTGATATTCAAAATAAAAAAATGGTCTGGCTACCGGGATTTGAACCCGGGACCTCTTGCTCCCGAAGCAAGCGCGCTACCAAACTGCGCCATAGCCAGATACCACTAGTATTTTATCATCCGCGGCAGACTATTGCAAGAGCAGCGTCCATTAAGCTTGACAGATGAAAGCGGCTGTGTTATTTTCTTTATTAAAATGATTCGGCAAAGTGAAAAAAATAATTTTTGCTCATAAGTTAAGTTGAGCTGGAGGTATTCTGAATGAAAGATAGCCTGAAATCTATAGAAAGAAAATTACCCGAGGGGATGAGATTTTACCTGCCCGAGCAGGCTGAAGTTATAACCAGCCTGGCTAAAAAAGGCAGGGAAGTATTGAAAAATTGGGGATATCAATCTATTTTTGTTCCTGCCATGCTGCCCTACGATACCGTTTCAAAGGGATTGAGCGATGAAAATGTACGGCAGTATTACAAGCTGGTGGATTATCGAGGAGAAATTCTTGTCCTGAGGCCGGAAATGACAGCTGCTATTGCAGAAAGGCTGGTGGGCGAGGGGAAATGCGAAGAATTTCCCGGGCGATATCAGTATTTTGCTCCGGTCTATCGCCATGAAACTATACAGAGCGGCAAAAAAAGAGAGATTTATCAGCTGGGAGCCGAATTTTTGGGGGCTAATAAGTTTGCCGATGTTGAAATCTTAATGCTGGCCCAGAAGGTGTTGCTAAACTGTGAGGTCGACAATTATCGGCTGGAGATCGGCCATATAGGATTTCTGGATCAGCTTTTGAACGAGCTGGATATATCTCCGAAGAAATCGGCAGAGATCAGCGGCGCTCTAGCCAGGAGAGATCTTGTTAGTTACCGTCAGGCCTGCAGGCAGCTAAACTCCGATGCAGCGGACAGACTCATGAAGCTGCTGGATCTTAGAGGAGGCTGTAAGGTTTTAAATGCAGCCGAGGAATTGATGCCGGTACGCGAATGCACTTCCGTACAGCAGCTTCGCAAAATCCATCGCGGTCTGAAAAATCTCGGTTTGATCGAAAAAGTCTCGTATGATCTGGCTCTGACCAGAAACCTGGATTATTATTCGGGAATGGTCTTTGAAATCATGAGCCCCGATCTCGGTTATAACATCTGCGGCGGAGGCAGATATGACAGATTAATAAAAAGTCTGGGGGGCGAAAAAATACCTGCCCGCGGTTTTGCTATGGGAATTGAGAGATTGAGGCTGGTCAAAGAAAAACTGTGTTTAACCGATAATGACAGGCAGGAAAAAATTCTGCTCAGATGTCAGGATCTTTCCTCGCTTAAAACTTCTGTGAATATCGCAGAAGATTTGCAGGAACTCGGTTATGCTGTGATTTTAGAAAACAGCGAGAAATTGGTCGGAGAAGCAGCTCAGAAAAAATGCAAGATGATTATCGAGGTGGATAATAGTTCTGAGAAGCCTTTCAACTGCTGGAAAAGTTCTTTTGATCGAGAGAAGAGGGCCGAATCTGGTTCTGCGGAGAATTCGCGCAAATTCTCGCGGGCAGAGGTGATTGAATATGTCGATGGAATCTCTTAAAATAGCCATTCCCAAAGGAAGACTTTATGATGAAGTGGTAAAAGCCTGTCTCAATACGGATCTGCTGGATGATTCGCAGAATATCTCGAAGCTCTCACGCGAGCTGGTCCAGGAGGTTTCCGGAACCGGTAATTTATTTTTGCTGGCCAAACCGGCCGATGTACCGGCTTACGTAGAACACGGTGCTGCCGATATCGGTTTTACAGGCAAAGATGTCATAGCCGAAAAGGAAAGACGTCTCTATGAACTGCTCGATCTGGAAATAGGAACCTGTGATCTTGTGGTGGCGGTGCCGAACGATATGGACGTAAATACATTAGAAGATATAAAGGATAACACCAGGGTGGCAACTTCCTACCCCGGCATCGCTGAAAAATTCTTCCGGGATAAGAACATCAAAGCTGAAATCATCGAATTAAATGGCTCAGTGGAATTGGCGCCTCAGGTCGACCTGGCCGATATAATAGTTGATATAACTTCCACTGGAACCACTCTGCGCAAAAATGATCTTTCACCGATAGCTGAAATACTTTCTTCTTCAGTGCGGCTTGTCGTCAATGAAGCCAGTTACCGGACCAAGGCCACAGCAATAGATAGATTATCACGGCAGCTGGAGAAATATCTGAAAAAAACGGGTGATAATTGATTATGAAAAAACTGAGATATCCACAGGATGAAGGAGAAATCAGAAATTATCTTGAGGAGCGCAAATTTAACTTCGATACTGGACTAAATAAAAAAGTGAGCGATATAATAGATCAGGTGCAGACCGGTGGTGATAAGGCTCTTTTCTCTCTCACTCGAAAATATGATGGGGCTGAACTGGAGAGTTTGAGGGTTTCTGCTGATGAGCTTGAAGGCGAGGAGGAAATTTCGGAAAAGCTGAAAAAGTCTCTGGAGCGAGCCTATCAAAGACTCCAAAAGTATTATGCCCTGCAGGGAAGAGCTGGATGGATACATCCCGAACTTTCCGGCCGTGTAGGCGAGGAAATAACACCGCTCAAAAGAGCGGGATTGTATATACCCGGCGGCAAAGCTGCCTATCCCAGTTCGGTTATGATGACAGCCGTGCCGGCCAGTATAGCTGGGGTCGATAAGCTGGTAGCAGTCACCCCTCCTGATCAGGAGGGAAATATAAATCCGGTCACAGCTAAAGCTTTATCCATGTGTGGGGTCGATGAAGTTTATAGAATTGGCGGAGCTCAGGCAGTTGCCGCACTGGCCCTGGGGACTGAAACAATAAATCCGGTGGATAAAATTGTCGGTCCGGGCAATAAATTTGTAACCATGGCCAAAAAACTTCTTTATGGCTTTGTCGATATTGATATGCTGGCCGGTCCCAGCGAAGTTTTGATTATAGCAGATGAGGCCAGCAGAGCTGAGTTTATAGCCGCCGATATGCTGGCCCAGGCTGAACATGACGAAGAGGCAAGAACTGCTGTTATCTCGTCTTCTGCGGATGTTTTTGCCGCCGTAGAAGAAGAACTAGAAGATCAGCTGGCAGAAATCTCCACGGCTTCCCGGGCTAGAGCTGCGCTGGATGATTACGGTATGTTTATAGAAGTTGAAAATCTTGATCAGGCGGTTGAATTGTCCAATGATTACGCCCCCGAACACCTGGAAATTCAGACTGAAAATCCCCATGCGCTGCTGGGGTCTATAGAGCAGGCAGGTTCGATATTTCTGGGGAGCTGGACTCCTGAAGCAGCTGGAGATTATATTGCCGGCCCCAACCATGTCCTTCCTACTTCTGGATCAGCCCGCTTTTTTTCTCCGCTGGGAGTTAATGATTTTATTAAAAGCAGCGGTAGAGTTTCATTTTCCCGCTCGGAGCTCGAGGAGATAGGAGAAGATGTGATCAGAATTGCTGACGCTGAAGGTCTGCCCGCTCATGCCCGTTCTGTTTCGCTCAGACTTATGGGAGGTGAATAGAGCTCATATGAAAACCTTCAAAAGAGAGACGTCTGAAACCGATATCGAGGTGAAGCTCGATATCTATGGAGAAGGAAATACCAGAATCAATACCGGTATAGGTTTTTTTGACCATATGCTGGAATTATTCGGCAGGCATGGATTTATGGACCTGGAGGTAAAAGCGGACGGTGATCTCGAAGTTGATTACCATCATACAGTTGAAGATACTGGCATAGTTCTGGGTAGAGCCCTGAATGAATGTCTGGGCAGCAGGGGAGGCATAACCCGTTATGGTGATGTCCTTTTGCCGATGGATGATGTACTGCTGCAGGCGGCCGTAGATCTGGGAGGGAGATCCTACTATCAGGGCAATATATCCGCTGATAGGAAGGTGGTTAATGGTTTTCCGCTGGAACTGCTGGACGAGTTTTTTTGCAGTGTAACCGATCATGGATTTTTCAATCTTCACCTCCTGGTACGACGGACCGGGAATGCTCATCACCTGGCCGAAGCATGCTTTAAGGCGGCTGCCCGAGCTCTGGATAGTGCTTTAAAACATGAAAAGAGGCTGGATGAAACGCCGCTCTCGACCAAGGGGCAGCTGGAGGAGGGAAAAGACAATTAAATTCGGCATAATTGATTATGGAGCGGGAAATCTGGGCAATGTCCACCGGGCTTTAAATGGGCTAGGAGTCGAGAATAGTGTCGTAGATTCCGCCATTGAGATAAAAGATGCTCAAGCGTTGATTTTGCCAGGTGTTGGCTCTTTTGCTGCAGGCATGGAGGGCCTTGAGAAAAGAGATCTTGTTGAGCCTCTTTGCTCTGAGCTGAAAAAGGGCAAACATCTTCTGGGTATATGTCTTGGAATGCAGCTTCTCTTTGAGAGCAGTGAGGAGGCGGAAGGAATTGCCGGCCTGGAGCTGCTGCCGGGAAAATCAAAGCTATTTCCCGTAGAAACAGTGGCTAAAGTGCCCCATATGGGCTGGAATGATCTCAAATTCGAGAAAAATACCGGGCTGATCAGTGGACTGGAGAATTTTTATTTTTATTTTGTACACAGCTATTACCTGCCTATCAGCAGTGTCATAAAGCAGCACAGACTTGCTGTCAGTAGGTACCGGGGAATTGAGTTTGTATCAGCAGTTAAAAAAGATAATATAACCGCGCTTCAGCCTCATCCTGAAAAAAGCGGCAGCATCGGGCTGAAATTCTTGCGCAATTTCGTAGAGGAGGTAAAAAATGAAAGTTATTCCCGCCGTTGATATACTCGATGGAAAAGCAGTCAGTCTTTATCAGGGAGATTTTGACCGCCGGGAAGTGGAGAAAGATGATCCGCTGGCTATAGCCAAAAATTTCTGTGAACAGGGAGCAGATGAACTGCATATCGTTGATTTAGATGGAGCTCGAGAGGGTTATCCTGGCAACAAGGGATTGATAATGAATATACTGGAGGACCTTCCAGAAGTCAAAATTCAGGTTGGAGGAGGGATAAGAAGCATAAGCACCGCCCGAGAATATCTCCAGGCAGGTGCCGATGCTGTGATAATAGGTACTGCAGCCATCAAAAATCCCTACCTGATCGGCGAGATGATTCAGGAATTTGGAGGAGACAGAGTTATTGTTTCGCTTGATGCCGAAGAGGGCGAACTGGCCATTTCGGGCTGGGAGGAAAAATGTGGTGTCGGTATTAAAACTCAGCTGGCCAGAATAATAGAGCATGGTGTTGAAAGATTGATTTATACCGATATTGATAAGGATGGTACTCTGGAAGGCCCTGATATTCAGGAGATAAAATCGGTGGGCAGATATGAAATTGAGGTTACGGCTTCGGGGGGGATCTCTTCTCTTGAGGAGATCGAAAGACTGGCAGAACACGGTATAGATAGGGCGATTGTGGGAACTGCTCTCTATAAAGAGAAGATAGAACCGGAAGACCTGTGGGATGATGAATAGTATGCTGACCAAAAGATTAATTCCATGTCTCGATGTCAAAGCGGGAAGGGTTGTCAAGGGAGTACAGTTTGTCGATTTAAAGGATCAGGGAGATCCCGTCAAACTGGCTGCTCACTATAATGAGCAGGGTGCGGATGAGCTGGTCTTTCTGGATATTACTGCCAGCAAGCAGGAACGCGATATAATGAAGGATATAGTAAGGGAAACCGCCGAAAAATTATTTATACCTTTCACTGTGGGCGGCGGGATCAGAACTGTGGAAAAGATGAGGGAGCTTATAGCAGCTGGAGCCGACAAAGTATCGATAAATACGGCTGCGGTAGAAAATCCTGATTTGATCTCCTGGGGGGCTGAACTCCTGGGCAGTCAGGCAGTGGTGGTAGCCATCGATGCCCGCCGAGAAGAGGATGGCTGGCAGGTTTATATCAGAGGCGGCAGCGAACGCACAGACTGGAAGCTTGAGGATTGGGCGAAAGAAGTTGAAAATAGAGGAGCAGGGGAAATATTGCTGACCAGCATGGACCGGGATGGCACCCGTGATGGATATGATTTGGAGATGCTGGCCGAAGTTTCTGAAAATGTGTCTATTCCCGTGATAGCCAGCGGAGGAGCAGGTTCACCCCGGCATTTATATGAAGCTTTTACCGAGGGCAGGGCCGATGCTGCTCTGGCGGCTTCCATCTGGCATCAGAATGATTATACTATTTCTGAGTGCAAGGAATATCTGGCTGAAAAAGGTGTTGCTGTACGGCCTATAAATGGTGATGAAAATGATTGATAAAAACAATCAGTCAGAAAAAAACGACAGGAAAGATCCGGTCGAAATGATAGATTTTGACAGCCGGGGCCTGGCGCCGGCCATTGTTCAGGATATTCGCACGGGAGATGTGCTGATGCTGGCTTATATGAATGAGGAATCCCTGCGCAGAACGATCGAAGATGGCAGAGCTCATTTTTTCAGCCGCTCCCGGCAGAAACTCTGGTTGAAGGGTGAGACTTCAGAAAACTATCAATATGTTCAAAGGATAAAATATGATTGTGATGCTGATGCGCTGCTGCTGGAGGCAATACCGGCCGGCCCGGCCTGCCACACTGGTGAAGAAACATGTTTTTACCGGGAGCTCAGCGAGACCTCCCACCATTTCGATGAAAAATCCGGTCGGAACAGGCTCGATTATTCGATTCTGGACGAGCTGAGGGAAATAATCACAAGCCGCGATGAAAAGCGTCCTGATGGCTCATATACGGTCGAACTGCTGGAGGCCGGTGATGAAGAAATGGCCAAAAAATTGGGCGAGGAAGGTGTTGAACTGGCTCTATCTGCTGTCCAAAACGAGGAGGAAGAGATCTATCGTGAGTCAGCCGATCTTATATATCATCTGCTGGTTATGCTGAATTCACAGGGCCTTTCACTGGCAGGTGTTCTGTCAGAATTGCGAGAGCGTTTCCGCCAGTGATAAAATGCGGGAGGATTGTCCTAATGAACCCAGAAATATAAACAGGGAAAGGTACATATTTTGATTGAGGGGTGGTAATTTGCAGCTTTTTTCCTTTGACAGCGGAGTTTATTTGCTGGAAATTTTTGTTTTTAAACCCCTGAAAATAGAGGTGGGGGCGAGAGGCAAAGAGGTTTTTCGGTCGGGCTACTATTATTATTCTGGAACCGCCCAGAAAAATTTAAATGCCCGACTGGAAAGACATAAACAAAAATTTGTCAATAAGCACTGGCATATAGATTATCTGCTGGAAAAAACAGTTCTTTATGACATTTATGCCTGGCAGGGATCTGCAGCCTTAGAATGTAAACTGGCCGAAGAACTTCTGGCGATCGAGAATGTTGAAATTTATAATTCTGGATTCGGCGCCAGCGACTGCAGCTGTGAAGCACATCTTCTCCATTCCAAGGAAAAGTTAAGCGAAGATACAATAGAGGAGCTGGTTGTCGATGAGGAATAAAGACATATTAAAAGATCTCAATCCTGCACAAAAAAAAGCGGTCAGACATTTTCAGGGGCCGGCGCTCGTTCTGGCGGGCGCGGGAAGCGGCAAAACCCGGGTTTTGACCCACAGATTGGCTTACCTGATAGGAGAGTATGGGATCGATCCGGAAACGATTCTGGCCGTAACTTTTACAAATAAGGCAGCCGATGAGATGAAGGAGAGAGCTGCCTCACTTCTGGGTGCCAGACCAGAGAGCTGGGTGGGAACTTTTCATTCCTTTGCTGCCAGCATACTCAGGAAAGAAGCCGAAAAAATTGGCTACAATTCGAATTATGTGATTTACGATACTGCCGACCAGAGGGCCCTGCTCAAGGAAATCCTATCTGATTTAAAAATAGATTCCAGCAGGGTCAAACCGTCCCTTCTTGCGGTTTTAATCAGCAATGCCAAAAGTGATCTGGTGCGTCCAGAAGATTATGAAGCCGGTGCTGAAGGCCGAGTAAAATCTCTCGTTCCAGAAGTTTATCGCGAATACGAAAAAAGAATGAGAGCCAGCAACGCACTGGATTTCGATGATCTGCTCATGAAATGCTGTCAGCTCTTCGGCGACCATGAACGTGTGAAGAGTTATTATCAAAGAAAATATAGATTTTTGCTTATTGACGAGTATCAGGATGTCAATAACGCGCAGTACAGGCTGAGCCAGCATCTAACAGGAGAAGAGGAAAATATTTTTGCTGTCGGCGACCCTGATCAGAGTATATACGGTTTCAGAGGTGCCGACATCAGTAATATATTAAATTTTGAGCGCGATTATCCCCGCGCTGAAGTTATCAGGCTGGAACGAAATTATCGCTCCCAGCAGAAAATTTTGCAGGCAGCCCAAAGCGTCATCGAAAACAATATCAGCCGCAAAGAAAAGGACCTGTGGTCTGATCTGGGCAAAGGTGGTGATGTAGTGGTTGCCGAACTGGAATCAGGGAAGAGAGAAGCAAGGTATGTCGGAAAAGAAGTGGATAGATTAATCAAAAAAGATAATTTTGCTTACGGCGATATAGCTGTGCTTTACCGTACCAATTCTCAGTCTCGCAGCCTGGAGGATGTTTTTATGAAAAAGAACATTCCCTATCAGATTGTCGGAGGGTTAAAGTTTTACGAGCGGCGGGAAATTAAAGATATGCTTGCCTATCTTCGCCTTGTTTATAATCCTCAGGATGAAGCCAGCCTGCTGCGGGTGATCAATACTCCCCGGCGCGGTATAGGCAGAAAAACTCAGGAAAGAGTCAAAAGCTTTGCCTCCGAACATAATATATCGGTTTTTGAAGCTATTTCCAAACCTGAAGTTATCCCCGGGCTTTCCACCACTTATGAGCGTCGGGTCAGAGAATTTGCCGAATTAATAGAGGAACTTCGCGCACGATATGAAGAAGGTACTGTTCTCGATCTGATGAGTGCTGTAATTCGCAGGACCGGATATAAGGACGATCTACGGCAGAAGGATGATAAAGCGAGAGAGAGGATCGAAAATATCGGTGAGCTGCATAATCTTATCAGGGAGTATCTCCAGAAAAATAACGAGGGGGGCCTGGGTGATTTTTTGGAGGAGGTTAAGCTGCTGTCAGATATAGACAGGTGGGAGGACAGTACCGATCATGTAACATTGATGACCCTTCATTCTGCCAAAGGACTGGAATTTCCCGCGGTATTTATGGTAGGAATGGATGAGGGAATCTTTCCTCATGAAAACTGCCTGGAAGACAGTGATGAAGTCGAAGAGGAGAGAAGACTCTGTTATGTGGGCATGACCAGAGCTCAGCAGCAGCTCTATCTGACCAGGGCCAAAAAGCGCCGCCGATACGGCAGCCGCAAACGTTATGAACCATCTCGTTTTCTGTCGGAAATCGATGGTAATGTCACCACGCGTGAGATTCCGGGCGGCAGCAGAAAAGATTCTTTTGAAACTGGAACTGGCTGGAGTGATTCGCTGCAGAAGTCCGCTGATAAGGCTCTGGATAATCTTTTTACCGGTGGGGAAGATAAAAAAACATCAGAAGATACCTCATATCAGCCCGGGGAGATAGTACAGCATTCTGAATTCGGTCAGGGAGAAGTGCTTAAAGTCAGCCGGAGCCGACAGTATGGCGAAAAGATAAAAGTTCGTTTTGCAGATGGCAATGAAAAAGAGCTGATGGTGAGTTATGCGCCGCTGGAAAAGAAAAATTAGGTTGCTGCTCAAGAGGTGAGTTAAATGGATGAAGAAGTTGATGATCTACAGGAAAGAATAGAAGAGCTGCGGGAGAAGCTGCATTATCATAACCGTCGTTATCACGTCTATGATGATCCCGTCATTTCCGATGCCGAGTACGATGAAATGATGCAGGAGCTTAAAGAGCTCGAGCGGAGGCATCCCCGGTTTCAGGATCCCAATTCTCCCACCCGGCGGGTAGGAGGGGAGCCTCTGGATGAATTTGAAAAGGTCGAACATAGTCAACGCATGCTCAGTCTTGACAATGCTTTTGATGATGATGATCTTTATGATTTTGCTGACAGGATAGAACGGCGGCTCGACTCTCATAAAATAAAAGAGGAGCCGGATTATGTTATTGAGCATAAGGTCGATGGGCTGGCTGTTATACTTCGCTATCGTGACGGGCGGCTGGAACTGGCGGCCACCCGGGGAGATGGGAGTGTGGGCGAAAATGTCACCGCCAATATAAAAACCATCCCTTCCGTTCCCCTCAGGCTTTCCCGGCCTGCAGATATTGAGATCAGGGGAGAAGTCTTCATGCCGGAAGACGAATTTGAGGAGATGAACCGGCGGCGCCTGGAGGAAGATAAAAATCTTTTTGCCAATCCCCGCAATGCGGCTGCCGGTTCTGTCAGGCAGCTTGATCCTTCGATTGCAGCCGAGAGACCGCTGGATTTTCTGGCTTATTCTCTGCTCGAGACTTCAGCGGATAATTTTGATCGTCATGTGAAAGCCATGGAGTTCATGAAAAAACTTGGATTCAAAACAAATCAGTACTGGAGAAAAGACAGTGTCGAAAAAGCAGCCGTTCTTTGTTGGGAATGGACGGAAAAGAGGAATCAGCTGAATTATGAAATTGATGGAATGGTGATTAAAGTTGATCAGCTGGCTCTTCGGGAAGTTTTGGGTTCTACTTCCAGCAGTCCCCGCTGGGCAATAGCCTATAAATTCCCCGCTCAGCAGAAAAGCACCCGGGTTAAGGATATAGTTGTCTCGGTTGGACGGACGGGTGCTCTAACCCCCAATGCTATCCTTGAGCCGGTGGACATAGATGGCTCCACCGTCAGCCGGGCTACACTTCATAATGAGGATGAAATTGAGAGAAAAGATGTAAGAATAGGTGATCGCGTAATCATTCAAAAAGCGGGAGATATAATCCCCGAGGTGGTTCGCGTCATAAAAGAAGAGCGTAACGGCGGGGAAGCAAAATTCAACATGCCGGAATGCTGTCCTTCCTGCGGTTCAGAAGTCAGCCGCGATCCGGATGAAGCGGTTCTCCGCTGCTCAAATGCTGCCTGTCCTGCTCAGCTGCGTGAGAGCATACTTCACTTTGTTTCCCGTGAAGCTATGAACATCGAAGGGATTGGACCTTCGCTTGTCGACAGGATGATGGAGGCAAAGCTGGTCGAGGATTATGGCGATTTATACTATCTGGAAAAAGACGAGTTGATCAGACTTGAAAGGGTGGCTTCCAAATCAGCTGATAATATTCTTCAGGCCATAAAGGAGAGTAAAAACCGAGAATTCGACAGATTGATCTACGCTCTGGGTATCAGACATGTCGGCTCTCGCACAGCAGCTTTGATCTGTGAGCATTTTAATTCTCTGGAACGGATCAAAAAAGCTGGAGTAGAAGATCTTAAAGAGATAGATGAAGTCGGTCCGGTGATCGCCAGAAGCGTGGCGGATTTTTTTGAACGCGAAAAAAATCAGGAAATTCTTCAGAAACTGAAAGATGCCGGTCTGCCCACCGAAATGAAAGAGCAGTCAGACAGTGATAACCTGGAAGATCTCCGTTTTGTGCTGACCGGGCGGCTGGATGATTTTACCCGTCAGGAGGCCTCGGAAGCAATCGAGCAGCGAGGAGGTCGGGTGACTTCCAGCGTCAGTGGACGGACCGATTATCTAGTGGCGGGAGAAAACCCCGGCTCCAAGCTGGATGAAGCCAGAGAAAGGGATGTAACCGTTTTAAATGAAGATGAGTTTCTAAATATTTTAAGCGAGAAGGAGGGTGATTAATTTGATAGATCGAGATGATGTTGAAGACCTGGCCAGGCTGGCCAAGCTGGAACTTTCAGAGGCGGAAAAGGAACAATTTGCCGGCGAATTGAAGGACGTGGTTGATTATGTCAACAAGATACTGGAAATCGACACCGAGGGTGTTAAGCCCACCTATTATCCCCAGCCCCGGGAGAATGTCGTGCGTGAAGATGAGGTGACCAATGAGGACAGAAGAGATGAAATGCTCGAAGAGGCCCCGGAAAAGACAGAAGGTCAGTTTCGGGTGCCGGGAATCGGCAAGCAGGATTAGGAGGTAGAAAATAATGCAGGATATTATAAAATTTAGTCTGGCAGAATTAATCGACAGGAGAGAAGAAGGAGAAATATCTCCCCGGGAGATAACTGAAGTTTATCGGGAAAGACTGGAAGAACTGGATGGTAAAATAGGCGCATTTGTAGATCTTAACGACGAAATCACACCGGCTGGAGAAGGTGAACTGGCCGGAATCCCGGTGGCTTTGAAAGATAATATGGCTACCAGCAATCTTTCCACAGGCTGCGCCTCTGAGATTCTGGAGGATTATCAACCTCCTTATGATGCAGCTGTAGTGGAAAAATTAAAAGAGGCAGGAGCCTTTCTCATCGGGAAAACCAACATGGATGAATTTGCTATGGGTTCGACGACTGAGTTTTCCGCCCAAAAAGTTACCAGAAACCCCTGGAATTTGGACCATGTTCCCGGCGGTTCCAGTGGAGGATCAGCAGCTGCCGTGGCAGCTGGATTTGTTCCCGCCGCCCTGGGATCAGACACGGGAGGTTCGATACGACAGCCTGCCGCATTCAGCGGCGTTGTTGGTCTAAAACCCACTTATGGGCTGGTATCGAGATATGGACTTATAGCTTTTGCCTCATCTTTAGATCAAATCGGACCTCTGGCCAGAAATGTAGAAGATGCCGCTATCTTGCTTAATATCATATCCGGTCATGATAAAAGAGATTCTACTTCAGCAGATATAGATCATCCTGATTATCTGAAAAATCTTGATAGAGGAGTTTCGAATTTTACGTTTGGCCTGCCCGAAGGTTATCTCGATCTCGATATTGATAACGACGTCAAACAGGCTGTACGGGACTCTATAAAAGCTCTGGAGAAAGCGGGGGCGGAAGTCATTGAGGTTGAGCTTCCTTCCCTCGATCAAATGCTGGCCGCATATTATGTGATCGCGCCTGCTGAAGCCAGCTCTAATTTGGCCCGTTATGATGGAGTACAGTACGGCAAGCGGCAGGAGGCGGAAGAACTGGAGGAAATGTATTTTGAGACACGCAGCTTGGGTTTTGGGCCTGAGGTAAAAAGAAGAATAATGCTGGGTACATACGCTCTCAGCGCCGGCTATCAGGACGACCTGTACAAACAAGCTCTTAAAGTTAGGACGATAATTAAAGAAGCCTATCAGGAAGTCTTCGAAAAAGTGGATATGCTGCTGACCCCAACAGCACCCACTCCTGCTTTTGCCGTGGGCGAGGAACAGGATCCTCTTGATGTGTATTATACCGATGTTTTCACTGTGCCCTGCAACATAACTGGCTTTCCCGGTATTTCACTGCCGGCAGGCTTCAACGATGAAGGACTGCCGCTGGGAGTTCAGCTGATTTCCAGTTCTTTTAACGAGGTTGAGCTGCTGCAGGCAGCCAGCGGTTTAGAAAAACTCCTCGACACGCCCAGTCTCGCTAAATTAGACTAAAAAGGAAAGGTGATAAGGATGTTAGAGGATTTTCAAATAGTTATCGGGTTGGAAGTCCATGTACAGCTGCAGACCGAGACCAAGCTTTTCTGCGGCTGCAGCACAGAATTTGGCCGTCCGCCCAATGTCAACACCTGTCCGGTTTGTCAGGGCCTTCCGGGTACTCTGCCTGTGCTTAACGAAAGGGCTCTGGAATATTCGCTTCTGGCAGCGAGAGCTCTCAACTGCAGCATAAATGAGTACAGCAAATTTGATCGAAAGAACTATTTTTATCCCGATCTGCCCAAAGGCTATCAAATATCTCAATATGATCTGCCTCTGGGGTATGACGGGCATCTAACTATAGATATCGAAGAAGAGAGTGATATCTGCGAAAAAAAGATAGGTATCAATCGGGTTCATATGGAGGAGGATGCCGGGAAACTGGTTCATGGAGACAGACCGGGAAGCAAAAGTTACAGTTATGTCGATCTAAACCGGGCTGGCGTCCCCCTTATCGAAATTGTAAGCGAACCGGAGATGAACAGTCCGCGCGAGGCCCGACTTTATCTGGAAAGTTTAAAGCAGACAATAGCTTATCTCGGTGTCTCCGACTGCAATATGGAAGAGGGTTCCCTGCGGTGTGATGCCAATATATCACTGCGTGACAGGGGAACTGAAAAATTCGGTATAAAAGCTGAGGTCAAGAATATGAACAGTTTCAGCGCCGTAGAGGAAGCACTATCCTATGAGGCCAAAAGACAGGCGGAGATTCTCTCTTCGGGCCATGAGGTTGTGCAGGAAACAAGAGCCTGGGATGCTGACAGACAGCAGACCACTTCCATGCGAACTAAAGAGGAAGCAGAGGATTATCGCTATTTCCCCGAACCTGATTTGATGCCCCTTAAAATATCGGACAGCTGGATCGATGAGATCGATGAGAAAATGCCGGAACTTCCCCGTCAGCGGTGTCAGCGCTTTCAGGAGGAATACAACCTTCCCGCCTATGATGCTGAAGTTTTAACGGGTGAGAGGGAGTTTGCCGATCTTTTTGAAGCGGCTGCCGAAGAATATCATGATGCCAAAGAGGTCAGTAACTGGTTGATGGGAGAATACAGGCGGCTGCTCAATGAAAACAATCTCGTACCCGGAGAAGGTCAAATAAGCCCCGAATCTCTGGCGGAGCTGTTAAAGCTCGTAGATGATGAAGTTATAAGTTCAAATATGGGCAAAGAGGTATTTGAAGAGATGTTCGAGGAAGGCGGAGATCCGGGAGCTATCGTGGAAGAAAGAGGTTTGAAGCAGATAAGCGATGAGGATCAGCTCGGTGAGATAGTGGCAGAAGTCCTGGAAGAAAATCCTGATGTGGTGGAGGATATTCTTGAGGGCAAGGACAAAGCCATCGGATATCTTGTTGGTCAGGTCATGCAGAAGACTCAGGGTAAAGCCAATCCTCAGATGGCCAAAAACATGCTGAGAGAGAAAATAGAAAACGAATAAACTCAGCAGAACATTCCTCTTAAAAGTCATAGCGGAGTAATTTGCTCATAGGGCTGAGTCATTCCAGCGACTCAGCCTTCTTCGTTTTTTTACTGGCATGGGTGGCCTGAATTGGATTTTGAGAGGGATCATTCAATTCCTTCTTGAGGGTGAAATAGAGCCAGGGGAGGGCTATAATTATATTTCCTAACTCCGATATGGGAAAGGCGTACCAGAGATAAGAAAGCCCCCAAAAACTGCCCAAAAAATACATCAGAGGAAGCAGCAGAACCATCTGACGGAAGAAAGATTGTATCAGACTGGGAACCCCCCGGCCTATAGCCTGAAAGGTGGCCGAAATGATGATAGCTGGTCCTATTATCGGATAGGCGGGGCTTATATTTCTCAGAGCTGTAACGCCGATATTTATGAGCTCGGGATCGCTGCTGAAAAGCCTCAGAAGTTTTTCCGGGGCAAATTGAAAGATGAGCATCCCGCTGGTGGTGATGAGAAAAGCGAACAAAACATTGGAAAACAGGCCTTTTTTAACCCGGCCCGGTTTGTTGTGAGAATAATTATAGCCTATCAGGGGCAAATAACCCTGCTTAATACCGAATATGGGCATGAGAACAAAGGACTGCAGCCGGAAGTAAATACCACCGACGGCTATAGCCTCCGAAGAGAATTGAGCCAGAATTCTATTCATTCCTCCCAGCATGAAGCTGGCCATAAACTGCATTATCATGGCCGGAAACCCCACCCTGTAGATCTCACGGATTAGATCCAGTCGGAGCGAAAAATGTTTTAAGGATATATTGAGCTCGATCTTATCTCCGACTATCAGATAGATGATCATTACTCCGCTCAGAGAACGGGCTATAACAGTCGCCAGGGCTGCGCCCTGCAGACCCATTTCCGGGAAAAAACCGATTCCAAAGATCATCAGAGGATCGAGTATGATATTAATGCCAGCTCCCCAAAATATATTCAGCATGGGGAGGAAGGTATTGCCTTCTCCTCGCAGCACATGATTGCTGATGATCGGTAGAAAGAAAGAATAAGAACAGGTCAGGACAATTCTGCTGTAGCTGGAGGCTTTGGCGATAAGAACCTCATCCTCGGCAAATAGACTGACAAGATTAGGAGTAAAAAAGAAACCCACCACTGTCAGCATAAGACTGGCCAGCGCAGCTAAAAATAAGGCTTGTGATCCGGCCTGACTGGCATCTTCCAGATCATCCGCGCCCAGAAGCCGGGAGATTAAGGAGGTGGCTCCCACTCCGGTGCCCACCGAGATGCCGATGAGAATCATCTCCAGAGGGAAAAACAATGCCAGAGAGGAGATGGCCTCTGTGCTGTACTGGCCTATAAAGATGCTGTCTATTATGCTGTAAAGCGACTGGGCTGTCATGGCCAGAATACCTGGCAGTGAAAGTTTTAATACCAGAGGTATGATGGGCTCTTTTCCCAGCCGTTCTGATCTTGCATCGGTTTTCATTTTGTAGCTTCTCCTCTCGCTGCTGTTTAGCCGGGACCAAATTTATGATATAATCACAGAAAATATAGTTGTTCAGATCGTTTCGACTCTGAAGCTCATTCTAACATAGATGTTTTTACTGGTCAATTTTGCCCGGTGATTTTCGGGCAGGTCAGGAGGCAATTCATGAAAAATTTCAGGAAATACATCGTGAAAATCTTAGATTTATCCTCGCAGGGAGAGGGGGTGGCCCGGCCGGAGGATCTGCCGGTTTTTTTCGTTCCAGGAGCTCTCCCCGGAGAGAAGGTCGAAGTGCGTCCGACAAAGAAGAAGAAAAATTACTGGAGGACCGAGCTTCTTTCCGTTCGAGAGGCGTCAGGTCACAGAGTTAATCCCCGGTGTGATGTTTACGAAAGCTGCGGAGGCTGCAATCTTCAGCATCTCGGTTACAGGGTTCAGCTGAAAGAGAAGGAAAAGATAATAAAAAATTCTCTCTCGAGGATAGGGGGAGTTGAAGAGCTACCTGAATTTTCGGTAACAGGCATGGACTTCCCCTGGTATTATCGCAATAAGGGACAATTCCCGGTGGGCAGAGAGGATGCGAAAAAAGGGGAAGAAGGGGGCCGCGTCAGGGCCGGCCTGTATAAAAAAGGCAGTCATGAACTGGTCTTTTTCGATGAATGCCCCATCCAGCATCAGCCCATAAATCGTCTTATCAAGGAGACAGAGAAGAGATTGAACAGATATGAAATAACCCCCTACAACGAAGGAAAACATAGCGGTAACCTGCGGCATCTGGTGATTCGAGGGGCAGTCTGTTCCTCTCAGCTGCAGCTTACCTTTGTAACCAGGCGCGGTAAGCTGCCGTCCCGAAAAGAAATTACGGCAGAACTGATAGAGGAAATACGTTCGCTCTGGAGCATATATCACAGTGTAAACGCCGAAGACACCAATGTTATTCTGGGAGATGAAATTGAACTGGTTACCGGTGAAAGGTTTATTACCGAATACATCAGAGATAAAAAATTTTATATACATCCCAGCAGCTTTTTTCAGGTTAACACACAGCAGACAGAAAAGCTTTATGAACGGGTTCTATCTCTGGCCAGAGACGTATCACCTCGGCGCATAATTGACGCTTACTGTGGGGCCGGGACGATCGGCATTTATCTGGCTGATGGAATGAAAGGTGATATAGAAAAAACTTTAGGAATCGAGGAAGTTCCTCAGGCGGTGCAGGCTGCGGCAGTAAATTCCAGTTTGAATGAGTGTCGAAATGTTGACTTTATTCAGGGAAAAGTTGAGAAAGTTCTGCCCCGCCTGGACCTGAAGGAAGAGCTCGTAATAGTCGATCCGCCCCGGAAAGGATTGAGCGAAAATAGCTGTCAGACTATTCTCGATTCCTCACCTTCAGCGGTAGTTTATGTTTCCTGTAATCCCGGTACCCTGGCCCGAGACATATCGAGACTGTCGACTTCCTTTCGACTGGAGAAAATTGAAGCTGTCGATATGTTTCCTCATACTCATCATGTCGAAACAGCGGTTCTTCTGGTGCGGGACTAAAAGGAGGTATACATAATGAACTACGTACTGGCAGTGGTATTCGCATTTTCCGGAATTGGCGGATTAATCTATGGCGTCGAAACCGGAGTATTTATTGGTCTTGGCCTTCTGCCCTGGCAGCTGATAAGAATAGGCGTGAGCAGTCAATATTATAGATTGCTGGCAGCGATCTGTGCTCTTGCCGGCGTGATATTCTTTGTGATTAACAGTATGTGGTACTGGCTGCTTGCCTTTGTTTTTATATGTCTTTATAATCTCTGGGGATATATAAGGTTTTACAATGATAAAAGTTCTTGACAAATGCCTCATTTTATAATATAAAAGTATTTAGGGAAAGTATCATCGGCGATGTATTTAAACATTTAACCGAAATATTGATTTTGCGATCAGGTGAGGAATAGCGTTTTTCATGATTTAGTTAGAAATGGGAAGTAAATTATCAAAACCAAAATCTAATAACGGGGTGAATTTAGATATGCCGACCTATCTATATGAGTGTAATGAATGCGGCAGATTTGAGAAGATGCAGGGTATCAAGGAGGAGGTTCTGGAGGAATGTCCCGACTGCGGCCGGGAGGTTAGAAGGATCATCGGAGCTCCCGGAATTGTCTTCAAAGGTTCTGGTTTTTACTGTACGGATTACGGTAAAAGCTCTCAGTCTCCCGGCGAACCTCAATCAAAATCTGAAGATGAAGACTCTTCGGGTTCGGCTGAGAGCTCCCCGGAAGAAAAAGCTTCTTAAAGACCAGTGATTGCCCGGATTGCATTATATCCGGGTATAATAAATTTTACAGAATATTCGCTTAAACTTACTGCAGGTTACTGTGAGAATTACTTTTAATCCGGGAGGGCGACAGTTTGAAGTTAGGTGTAATTTCGGATACTCATATTCCCGACAGATCCCCGGCTCTTTCTGAAAAAGTGAGAGAGGACTTCCAAAACGTCGATGAAATATGGCATGCCGGAGATATTACTTCAGATAACTTGATAAAACAGCTCGAAAATATCGCTCCCGTAAAGGCGGTTAAAGGAAACTGCGATGGTTTCTCGCTGGGAAGAGAGCTAAAAAGTTCTCTTACTCTGAAAAGAGCTGGTTTCAAAATATCTCTCGACCATGGAGATGGATTGGGAAGAGATAAAATCTCCAAATTGAGCTACAGGTTTGATGAATCGGATGTAATAATTTTTGGACATACCCACAGAGCCTTCAAATCCTGGCAGAAAGATCAACTTTTCTTGAATCCAGGCTCTCCGACCGTTCCCCGGAGGCAGAAGTACGGCAGTTTCGCTTTGCTGGAGATATGTGCGAATCGGGAGATAGATGTAGAATTGAGAAAAATAAAAGGTTAGAGGTGATTTGATGACTGATGTTCGCGAACTTGCTCGAGAGCTGGCCGACGCTCTTGCAGGCTCGGATGAATACCAGGAATATCTTGAACTTAAAGAGAAAATCTCTGGTGATGAGAAGACGAAAAAATTGCTGTTGGATTATAGGGAAAAATTGATGGAAGCTAGAAGTAAACAGATACAGGGGGAAGAACTTGATGAAGAGCTCGAGCAGGAACTGCAGGAGATTCAAAGATATGTGGAACTCAATAAACCGGTGCAGGAGTATATGGAGGCCGAACACCGGATCAACGAGCTTGTCAATGAACTCCATCAGATAATTTTCTCAGATCTGGAGATCGGGCTGGAAGATGAACCTGCCGGTCCAGAAGTTCAATAAATTAGTAAAACAGCCCTTCAATTTTAAACGGATGAAGGGCTGTTTTGAAAAAGATTGCAGCAATCATTTTTGTTCCGGGGCCGGATGATCTCTTTTTTAATCGACCTCAACCACTTCTGAGACTTCAGGAATATGCTCTTTCAGTGCCTGTTCTATACCGTGCTTTATTGTCATAGTGGACATAGGGCAGCCCGCGCAGGCGCCTGTTAATCTGACTCTGACTTTTCCATCATCTTCAACTGACACAAGCTCGACGTCGCCTCCATCTGCCTGAAGTCCGGGACGCACCTGGTCTATGACATCTTCCACTTCTTCTCTATTCACAGCAATCACCTCCAGCTTTGTTGGCATTTATTATTGTTGAGTGTGAATCGTGATTTCAATTCTCAATTATTATAACATAGATTATCGCAAAAACAAAGCAAAGCAGGCAACTAAACTTTTTCCAGAAAGGAAGAGTTTGATGTCAGATTTTGTTCATCTTCATAATCATACCGAATACAGCCTTCTTGATGGGTCGCTGCGTCTATCCGAACTGGTTGCTGCCACCAGGGAGTACGGTCAGAAAGCGGTGGCGATGACCGATCACGGTGTTTTATATGGGATGGTAAAATTTTATAAGAAGGCTCGGGAGGAAGGGATAAAACCGATTATCGGCTGCGAAGTTTATCTGACTCCCGGAGATAGGCGCGAAAAAAAAGACAGGGAACTATATCATCTGGTTCTTTTAGCTTCCAGCGATAGAGGTTATAACAATCTTCTGGAAATCGTCACCAAATCTCATCTGGAAGGTTATTATTATCGTCCGCGGGTCGACAAAAATCTTCTTTACGAAAATCGGCGCGGCCTGATAGCGACCTCGGCCTGTCTACAGGGGGAGATTCCGACCAGAATACTGGCGGGTAATTTCAAAGAAGCCGAAAAGAGCTTGAGAGAATACCGCGAAATATTTGGCCGGGAGAATTTTTTTTTGGAACTGCAGGACCATGGTCTGCCGGAACAAAAAAAGGTCAATCCGGAGTTAAAAAAATTTAGCAAAGAATTCGATCTGGGATTGGTTGCGGCCAATGACAGTCATTATCTGGAAAAGAGTGACGCTGAATTTCATGATGTTCTGCTTGCCCTGCAGACCAACAGCGAGGTTGCCGATACAGATAGAATGACTTTCCCAAACCAGGAATTTTATCTGAAATCTCCACGAGAAATGCGAGAACTTTTCTCGGAGGAGCAGGAAGCCATTAAAAACACCGGACGTATTGCCGACAGATGTGAGGTGAACCTTGATTTTGAACGATTTTTCCTGCCTGAATATCCTGAAGCTTCAGAGCAGGATTTATCGGCTGAGGAGATGCTGAGAAAAAAATGCAGGGAGAGGCTGGATGAGAATTTTTCCGATGATGAAAAACCCCGGGAGAGAATGGAGTATGAGCTTGAGATTATATGCGATATGGGCTATGCAGCATATTTTTTGATAGTTCAGGATTTTGTTGAGGAGGCTAAAAAAAGAGAAATAAGAGTCGGGCCAGGAAGAGGGTCGGCAGCCGGCAGTTTTGTATCCTATTTGCTGGGTATAACCAAAGTGAATCCTCTGGATTACGGTCTGATTTTTGAGCGGTTTTTAAATCCAGCCCGAGTAAGTCTGCCCGATATTGATATTGATTTTGACGAAAGGCGAGATGAAATTATCGATTATGTGTCCCGTCGTTATGGTCAGGAAAGGGTGGCGCAGATCGGCACTTTTGGCACCATGGCAGCCCGGGGGGCTATCCGTGATGTCGGTAGAGCCCTGGGTATGGATTATAACACCGTCGATCGCGTGGCAAAATCAATACCTCTGCAGAGCGGGAAAACTCTGGATGAACTTATGGAAAGCGATTCCAGCCTGCAGAAGATGGCCGATGAGAGTGAAAGGGTGGCCGAGCTTCTCAATATAGCCCAAAAGCTGGAAGGACTGCCCAGGCACATATCGACCCATGCTGCCGGGGTGATTATAGGTCCGGACAGATTAATGGATTTTGTTCCTCTTCAGAAGCAGGATGAAACCATTATTACCCAGCTTCCTATGGAGGATGTCGAAGCTCTGGGTCTGCTTAAGATGGATTTTCTGGGGCTCAGAAATCTGACTGTTATCGAGGATTCGCTGGAACGTATTGAAAAAAATCACGGTAAAAATATAGATATCGATGAAGTTCCGCTCGATGATAAGGAAGTTTATGAGATGCTCAGCCGGGGAGAGACAGCCGGGGTTTTTCAGATGGAGTCTCAACTTTTCAAAGATCTCACTGCCAATTTAAAACCGGAGTATTTTACCGATATCATAGCTCTCCTGGCGCTCGGGCGTCCTGGTCCTTTAGGCAGCGGGCTTGTTGATGATTATATTAAATGCCGCCATGGAGAAAAAGAACCGGAATATCTCCATCCCGGTCTGAAGCCAATTCTGCAGGAGACTTATGGACTTATACTTTATCAGGAACAGGTCATGGAAATTGCCAGTGAGCTGGGAAATTTTAGCATGGGAGAAGCCGATATACTAAGGCGGGGCATGGGCAAAAAGAAGAAAAAACTGGTCGCAGAAAAAAGGGAGCAGTTTGTAGAAGGGGCGCTTGAAAATGGTCTATCCGGAGATATTGCCAATGAGATCTTTGACCAGATGGAATACTTTTCCGGCTACGGCTTTAATAAATCTCACAGCGCTGCTTATGCTCTTTTGGCCTATCAGACGGCCTATTTAAAATGCAAGTTTCCTGCGGAATTTATGGCAGCACTTTTAACAAGCGTCATGGACAATCTTGATAAAGTGAGCGATTATATTTCTACTTCTCGGGAGATGGGAATTGAGATTTATTCTCCGGATGTTAATGAAAGCGACGAGGTATTTACAGCTCTTTCCGATGAGGAAATAAGATTTGGTCTAAAAGCCATCAAACATCTGGGAAGAAAGGCCATTGAGGAAATAACGAACAGGAGATCGGAGGGTGGTGAATTTGAAACTGTCCACGATTTGTTAGATAGATGCGACCTATCCCGCCTACAAAAAAGCGATATGGAAGCTTTAACAAAAGCCGGAGCCCTGGATGAATTTGAAGCAAAAAGATCACAACTTCTCTCTTCTCTGGAGGAACTTCACGAGAGATTTAGCGAACATAATTCGAGCAGAGCAAGAGGACAAACCTCTTTTTTTGAGCTGGTCGAAGAAGAAGATAAATTTTATGAAGATGATTTTACTTTTCCGGAGCTGGAAGAGGTAGATCAACGTACCAGATTGAATCAGGAAAGAGAATATCTGGGACTTTATCTCTCGGGCCATCCCCTCGATCCTTACAGCGAATTCTTTCAGGGACTGGGTGTTCAAAGCCGGAAGCTCATTTCACTGGTCGAGAACTCAAAGAAAGAACATCTGCTGCTGGGAGGACTTATCTCGGGTATCAGAGAACATACGACCAAAAACAATAGAAAGATGGCATTTTTGACCCTCGAGGGTCGGAGCAGCAGTCTTGATGTTGTGGTATTCCCTGGTGCTTATACAGGAGCAGTGCGGATGGTTTCTGAACGCCAGGCTGTGCTGGTTTATGGAAGGCCGGATGAAGACCAGCTGATTGCCAGTCGGGTTATACCCCTCTTTGATTCGGCTTTGCTGCTGGAGATAGGATCCAGTTCAGCAAAAGATATGGAAAGGATAATAAATTTTCTGGAAGAATCCGCCTCAGGTATGATGCCCGTCATATTTAAACAGAGAAAGAATTCGGATATATGCTGCTGGCTGCCGCCTGAAAAATTGTGGCTTGAGGGGTTGGAAAGGGCGGAAAAAATGCCTGCTGATGATAATTTAAATTTGGAAATAAAAAGATTTAATTTTAGTTGACACATATATCATTGAAGGGAAGATAAACATCAGTATGAATATAAAAACTCTTGAAATTTTCGTCAGTTTGGCTGATCTTGGCAGTTACTCCAGGGTGGCCGCGGAAATGAACCTCAGTCAGCCTGCTGTCAGCATGCAGATCAAAAATTTAGAGGAAAAGATGTCTGCTGAGCTGGTGGCCAGAAAGGGACGGGGAGTAGAACTGACGCGAACCGGCCGTGTATTTTACCGCAGGGTCAGTGAGCTTCTGCGGGAGTGGGAAGACGTGCAATTAGAGATTGAAAGACTGCAGGAAAGTAGGCTGGATGAAATATGCATCGGGGCCAGCACAATACCTTCCAGCCATATTATTCCCGAATTGTTGAGCGATTTTTGCCGTGGTTATCCTGAAATTAAGATGACCGTCCGGGTCGGTGATAGTCAGGATATTATCGAATTACTTGATGATCGAGAGATTGAGCTGGCCGTGATAGGGAAAAAACCTGAAAGTATCGAGCTAGAAGTTATGCCCCTTATTAAAGATGAACTGCATCTGCTGGTTTCCCGGAATGATGAATTGTTCGGGCGTGATTCTGTGTCCTTAAAGGAGATACTCGAGAGAAAATTGCTGATACGAGAAAAAGGTTCTGCCACCCGCAGGACCATGATGAATGCTTTAAGAGAAGCAGGAGCTGATAGAAAAGATCTTGACATCAGAGCCGTTCTCGAAACCAATGAAGCTATAATTTCAGCAGTAGAAGCTGGTCTGGGCGTTTCATTCATCTCCCGGCTGGCTTCCAATAAAGCATTGGAATGGGGGCGGGTCGGCAAAATAAATCTTGACGGTGTGAGGATGGAGCGCAATTTTTATATTTCCCATCCTCCCGGGAGGATTCAGGGTACGCCTCTGGAATCCTTCGTTCGACTTGCTCGCGATTTCTCCCGATAATATGAATAATTATCAGATTATCACGTCCTTCAGACTTCGAACCCTAACTATACGGACAGGCAGCAGCTGCAAATTCTCTGAGCGACATTTATGCCATGGGCCATAGGCGGCCGACCGGTGCTGGTTCCCAACATTTGCTGTTTCCCCGGCTCTCTGGATAGAGGTATTTTGAAACGAATTCTGGCCGGCCATCTTTTGGAAATGATGGAAGCCTGACAGCTGGGCTGTAAAATTTTTGCCGAAAAACTTCCCTGTTTTGAGGGTATACCCGATCTGATAGCGTCTGGAATGATGCCAGGTGGACTACACAAAAATAAAGAAACTTATTCGGATAAAGTGGATTTCGGATCAAAACTGGAGGAAGCAAAGTTTATTAAAGATTTGCTTCATGATCCGCAAACATCCGCGGGACTGCTTCTAGCTTTTCAAAAGGGTGATATATAAATAGCCCGGGAGATATTGAGGTAGAATTCATGCCCATCGAGAGAGATTGGCAGGGCGTTTTTGGACCGGCCCGCACTGAAATTCTATGAAGAATATAGAAAAATAATGAGATCCCGATCCCGGCAGACGGCCCGGATCGGGATTTTCGACTGGATAGCATTACTGAAAATAGTACGGCCCGAGAGTCACATTTTAGCCGAAGAGGTATTCGGCATCTTCATAAAAATCCAGAGGGACCTGTTTTATTTCTGCTACCGCTTCGGAGAGATCGACAGGTACAATATCCTGTCCCTGCAGCGCGGGCATCTTGCCGAAGTTTTCTTCTTCAACTAGATCTATGGCCATAAGACCGTAGCGGCTGGAAAGCACCCTATCATAAGCAGTGGGGCTGCCGCCTCTGACTATGTGGCGGGGCTGAATATATCTGGTTTCCCAGTCCATTTTTTCCTCAATCTCTTCTGCCAGATAATCACCAATACCTCCCAGCACCACGTGACCGTATTCATCAGTTTCCTCATCCTGTGCCATCATCTCTTCCATTTCTGTTGTGGTGGCGCCTTCAGCCACAACCACCAGAGCATATTCCTTCCCTTTCTCTCTTCTTTTCTCCAGATAATGGCATACGTCATCTATGCTGTATTCTTTTTCCGGTATCATAATAAAATCAGCGTCACCAGCCCATCCGGCATAGCGGCCAAATATCTCATAAATTATAACCCGGTGGTGAGAACAGGCGGTTGTCCTCAACCTATCCAGGTGATCGGTAGCTGCCTGAATAGCGCTCATAAAACCAAAGGTCATGTCGGTGCATCGGAGATCATTATCCATAGTCTTGGGAACACCAACGACATTTAAGCCGCGCTCATAGAACTTGTCGGCAGCCCCCAGAGTGTCATCTCCTCCGATTACTATCATAGCATCCAGATCCTGTTCTTCAAAAGTTTCTTCAACTTTTTCAGGACCGTGTCTGGGATTAAAAGGATTGGTCCTGCTGCTTCCCAGCATAGTACCTCCTTCAGGCATAATATCGATCACATCATCGATCTCCAGGGGGCGAGCTATGTTTTCAACCGCACCTTTCCAGCCATCTTCAAACCCAATAAATTCGTGACCGTATTCATTTATTCCCTTCCAGACTATAGATTTTATAACAGCATTGAGGCCGCCGCAGTCTCCGCCTCCAGTCAGTATGCCAATTTTCATAATCAAACCTCCTGTAGATTATTTTATAAAAATTTCTTCGAGCAGGTCAGGGTAAAAACTGAGTCATTAATAATTACAAGATAGAGTAAATATCTCCTGCTAAAACAAAGAAATAATAAAATTCACAAAAATAACCCTCCCAGGTGAAACATTGTTTGACAAATTTATTGGACTGGTGATATGATGGTTTAAAGCTATGGGCGTTTGAAAATATATATTTAGTTAAATCGTGCACGGGTTAACATTCCCGGGAGGGTCTACATATGGGACAAATGGAGAGAATAGGAGTTATGACCAGCGGAGGCGACGCTCCGGGCATGAATGCAGCCGTGAGAGCTATAACCCGCTGGGGTAAAGATGCCGGATTGGATATATTGGGCATCAAAAGAGGCTATGCTGGCCTTTTAAATGAGGAAATAATTCCTCTGTCCGATAGTGATGTTTCGGGAAAGGTAAACAGAGGCGGGACTTTTTTGCTTACAGCGAGAAGCGAAAAGTTTCGCAGTGAAGAAGGACAGCAGAAGGCTCTGGAAATGCTGCACAAAAATCAGATCGATGGTTTGATCGTAATAGGCGGCGATGGTTCGATGCGCGGCGCTAAAAAGCTCGAAGAAAAGGGGTTTCCCACAGCTTTTCTTCCAGGAACTATAGATAATGACATTCCCTGTACTGATTACTCCATAGGTTTTGATACCGCTATAAACACCGTTACGAACATCGTCGATAAAATTCGCGATACTGCTACTTCTCACGAAAGAGTTTTTATAATCGAAACCATGGGGCGTCACAGCGGAGTTTTAACGCTGGAAGCCGGTCTGGCTGCCGGAGCTGAAGCAGTATTAATTCCGGAAATAAAGTTTGATATTGAAGAAGTATGCCGGATTGTTGCAAAAGGATATGATCGTGGTAAGCTTCATAATCTTATCCTCGTGGCTGAAGGAGTGGATTACACTCATGGAGAGAGCTATGCTGACAGGAAGAACAGAGTGGTGTTTGAAATAGGAAAAAAAATAGAAAGCCGCACCGGTCATGAAGTGCGAGAGATAGTTTTAGGACATGTTCAGCGGGGAGGAGCTCCCTCGGCCAAAGATAGAATTTTGGCCAGCAAAATGGGATCCAGAGTTTTAGAGGGCATTCTGGAAGGTAAGTCAGGCATGATGGTCGCTAAAGAAGGAAATCTTTTCAGAATGATTTCTTATGAAAAGGTATTAAATAATGAAGTTTCAATCGACAAAAGTCTTTATGAACTGGCCCATATTATAGGCTAGCAGCGAGGTTAATTTCTTTGTTAGTTTTTCTTTCTAACGCTGGTGAATAATTTAGCAAAATTTCATCCGGGGCAGCCCGGTCAGGAGGTATAATTATGCGGAAAACCAAAATTGTCTGCACTCTGGGACCTGCCAGCAACGACAGGTCGACACTAAGACAGATGGCGGAAAGCGGCATGAATGTAGCGCGTTTTAACTTTTCTCACGGGGAGCATGAAGAACATCTTCATAGAATCAATATGGTTAGAAAGGTCGAAGAAGAATTGGGGGATCCAATAGCCCTCATGCTCGATACTCAGGGGCCAGAAATCAGGACCGGAGAACTTGTCGAAGATGAGGTTGAGCTCGTTGAAGGCGAAGAAGTGGTGATAACTACCGATGAAGTCGAAGGGGACAGAGATAAATTCAGCGTTTTTTATGATAACCTACCCAACGATGTCGATCCAGGCAGCACCATACTGGTTGATGATGGTTTGATCGAGCTTGAAGTTCTTTCGGTAGCCGGTTCAGAAATAAACTGTAAAATTATGAACGGCAGCAAGCTGGGAACATATAAGGGTGTCAACCTGCCCGGTATAAAAGTAAAACTTCCGGCTCTAACCGATAAGGATAGAAAGGATATCAAGTTCGGATGCGAACAGGGGGTTCATTTTGTGGCGGCCTCTTTTGTTCGAAAGGCAGACGATGTGATCGAAATAAGAAAACTTTTGGAGGAAAATAACAGCGAAGATATAGGCATTATCCCAAAGATTGAAAATCAGGAAGGCGTCGAAAATATTGATGAAATTATCGAAGTTTCAGATGGAATCATGGTTGCCAGAGGTGATCTCGGGGTTGAGCTTCCAGCAGAAAGAGTACCCATAATACAAAAAAGCATTATTCGCAAATGCAATCAGGCGGCTATACCAGTAATCACCGCCACTCAGATGCTCGATTCTATGATCAGAAATCCTCGGCCTACCAGGGCCGAAGCCTCTGATGTGGCCAATGCAATTTTTGACGGGACGGACGCGATAATGCTTTCCGGAGAATCGGCAGCAGGGAATTATCCCGTGGAAGCGGTTAAAACTATGGCCAAAATCGCCCGGGAAACAGAAAACTCCCTGTCTTATACCAGAGATCTATTTCAGGATGATGAGTCTCAAAAAACTGCCACAGAAGCTATAAGTCTTGCTTCATGTGAGACAGCCGTGAATCTCGAGGCAGATGCGATTATAACATCTACTGATTCAGGTCTTACGGCCAGGATGGTCGCTAAATACCGGCCCGATATTAAGATAATAGCTGTGACTCCCAATGATAGAGTTCTGCACTCGCTAGCTTTAAGCTGGGGAGTTGCTCCCCTTAAAGGAGAAAATGCTGATTCCACTGATAAGATGATACAGCTTTCCATAGACTCTGCTCTGGATAAAGGCTATATAAAAAATGGTGATCTCGTTACAGTTACTGCTGGAGCCCCTGTGGGCATGCCCGGTACAACAAATCTCATAAAAGTTGACGTGGTAGGACGACCGCTGCTGGAAGGGGATGGGATTGGCAAAAGTATTATAACCGGAAATGCTATTAAAGTCTCTTCTCCTGAAGAAGCAGAGGAAAAAATCGAAGAAGGAGATATTATAGTAACTTCTATGACCGATAGTTCATATATGCCGGCTATAAAAAAGGCTGCTGGAATTATAACAGAGAAAGGTGGTCTCACCTCTCATCCCGCTATCGTAGGGCTCAATCTGGAAAAACCTGTGGTAGTGGGGGTAGGGGATGCTGCTGACAAAATCGAAGATGGTGGGGAAATCACACTTGACGGAGTAAGAGGTCTGGTATACAAGGGTATCGCCCATCTTCGTTGAACAGATTAATAAGATATTAGCAGAAAAACCAAAAGGAGCGGGGGGAAATTTCCCCCGCTCCTTTTTCTGATTCGGAAGTAAAGAGGCCGCGTAGCCACCCGGAATATTGGAACTGTCGGAAGAACCCGTACAGACTTTCCTGCAAATGACCGAAGCTTAACTTCATGGTGCTCGGAACATACTTCTTAGATTTCTCAATCATTCACTTCTGAACTCCGAGGAACCTTACTGCTTACAGTCACGATAAGCTTTTAAATCTAAAATCTTAAATCCTGCTGATTTCCGGATGATGGTCTCTTTACTTCCACCTTTATAGTACCAGATAGAGCGTCAAAAGTCAAGTAAAATTTGAACATTTTATAATATTAAAAAATAACTTGCGATTTTTTTGCTGCTAACCGCCTCCGGGAACAATAGATTACCTGGGTCGGTTGCTATCATGATTTTTGCCCCGGGGAGAATAATTTATTTTGCGAGCATACCAGGGACCCAATTTGGGGGTCAAAATTATTACTGAGGCTAAAAAACCCGGTTTTCCGGATCCATCATCCAGCGCGAGAAAAAGTATAAACTGCTGAAAAAGACCGTAAAGCATTGTCCCCAAGACCGCTCCAGGAATGATGGAAGCGAAATGAAGAGTTTTATAGAGGGGGTTTGAAAATCTGCTCCGATAACTTCGCAATTTCATTCTCAATTTGTGTACTCCCCAAAAACCTGTAAGTCCGATATATCCACCAAGCAGAGGCAGAAATATCAGGGCGGGAGTGGAAAGATTCAACAATAAAGCCAGAGCAGATGCTGCGGCCAAACAGATGAGCCCTGAAGCCGTAGCAAGACGGCCCAAATAAAGGATGAACTCATCTTTATTGCGATTTTGGTAGCTCATTTTTACCTCCTGTAAATTAGATCTGTAACTGTTCAATAGCTTTGCAGACATAATTATATCACATATCCGCCTGGAATTCAGTTTTTATTCTGTTGCAACTTTCTGTTAAAAATGATATATTTGAATCTGGCAGGTAATCAAATTAAACACTTTAATATAGATATTGGCTGTGATTATTCCTTCATAAATTCCTGACTTCCAAATAACAAGAGGGGGTTATTGTATTGATTAAGAAAAGTGGAATTCTGGCGATTTTATTTGCCGTCGTTCTGGTAATCAGTTTTATGGGTTTTAGCCAGCCGGCTGAAGCAGAGACTATTCAGGTAGGTGCAGTTTTTTCTTTAGGTGGTCTGGGTGATCTGTCATTTAACGATCTCGCTTATGAAGCTCTGGAAAATGCCAGCGAAGATTATGATGTGGAATTTGATTATATTGAACCTGATAGCTCAGCGGATTTCGATCCCTCACTTCGCAGATTTGCTGAAAGGAATTACGATCTGGTTTTAGCTGTCGGTTTCCTGCAGGAAGAGGAAGTAAGACAGATTTCTCAGGAATATCCTCATGTGAATTTCGCCCATGTTGATGTTGCTCATGAGCCAGCTATCGATAATGTCAGAGGAATGCTATTTGCCGACCATCAAAGTTCCTTTTTGGTAGGAGCTCTTTCAGCTCTGGTTACAGAAGAAGACAATGTGGGTTTTCTCGGCGGCATCGACAGTCCCCTTATCAACAAATTTGAGGGTGGTTTCGTACAGGGGGTGGAGTATATAGCCGAAGAAGACAAAGATATCGAAATCCAGCGCAGTTATGCCGATAGTTTTGATGATGCTGCTCGCGGGCGAGAAATAGCACTTGGATTTATCGATGATGGTGCCGATGTTATTTATCATGCTTCCGGTGGAACAGGTGATGGTCTTTTCACCGCTGCTGAAGAAGAAGACATCTATGCCATTGGGGTGGATTCCAATCAAAACTGGATTTCTCCAGGGCATATAATAGCGAGCAAACTGAAAAACGTTGATGTAGCAGTGTATAATACAATTGAAGATGTTGTTAAAGGTGACTTTGAAGGTGGCAGAAATATGGAATTTGATCTGGAAGTTGATGGTGTAGGAACAACTCCACTCGAGTCTGTCATAGATGAAGTTATAGAGCCGGAACTCGATGAGGAAGATAGAGAAGCAATTCTCCAGATGAAAGAAGAAGTAACCGCACCTCACGCAGAGCGAATTGAGGAAATTCGCGAAAAGATTATTGAAGATGAAATAGAGATTGAAGACTGGTCTGAAATCGGCAGACAATAAGAAACAAAATCAATTGAGCTCTCATAAAATTGAATGATTTTAAAAATGTGAGAACAACGTTATATCTGGACTTCACCTCCGGAAGCGGATTCCAGGTGGTGGGGTCCTGCTTTTTGTTTTATTCAGAGCAGTTTTTATTTCAAAAACTGGAGGCACAGTTTATGGCTTCAGAAATAACTTCAGATGAGGTCCATGATAAAAATATTCTCGAAATGAGGGGAATCACCAAACTTTTTCCTGGTGTCAGGGCTAACGATGAGGTTGATCTGATCGTCGAGGATGGAGAAATTCACGCTCTGGTGGGCGAAAATGGTGCTGGAAAAACCACTTTGATGAAAATTTTATACGGAATGCTGGAGGCGGATGCGGGTAAAATTTTTTATAATGGCCAAGAAGTTGACATTGAAGGCCCTCAGGATGCTATAAATCTGGGAATAGGTATGGTGCACCAGCATTTTAAACTGGTGGACACTCTGACCGTGACGGAGAATATTATCCTCGGTTCAGAGCCCAGAAAAGGGTTATCTATAAACGTTAAAAAGGCCAAAAAGAGAGTTGAGGAAATCTCAGAAAAGTTTGGTCTTCACGTCGATCCCGATGCTAAAATTCAAGATATACCGGTCGGAATGCAGCAGAGAGTTGAAATAATTAAGATCCTTTATCGAGGAGCCGATCTTTTGGTCTTTGATGAACCGACGGCGGTTCTTACCCCTCAGGAGATAGATGAATTGTTTGAGATTTTTCGCTCTCTTAAAGAAGAAGGCAAAACAATGATATTTATAACGCATAAACTTCAGGAAGTAAAAAAAGTTACCGACAGCATAACTGTTCTTCGAGATGGAAAGAGCGTGGGCAGAGTAAAGACTGAAAATGTAAGCCAGAATGAAGTAGCTGAAATGATGGTGGGACGAGAGGTTTTATTCGACGTCGAGAAAAAAAAGGCCAGCCCGGGAGAGAAAATTCTCGAAGTAGAGCGCCTGCATGTAAATGATAATAGAGGTATCGAAGCAGTTAGTGGAATTTCCTTTTCAATAGATAGAGGAGAAATTTTTGGGGTTGCCGGTGTTGAAGGTAACGGTCAAACTGAACTCGTCGAGGCGCTGACGGGATTGAGAGAGATCGAGTCGGGGAGTGTTAATTATAAAGGCGAAGATATTACCGGAATCGATGCCCGGCAGATTAAGGATAGAAAGATTGCCCATATTCCCGAAGACAGGCAGCGCCGGGGACTGATTCTTGATTTTGACCTGGCTGAAAATATGATTCTGGGTTATCAGCATCAAACACCTTTCTCTCGAAATGGTCTGATGAATTATGAAAGGATATATGATAATGCTGAAGCTCTAATAGAAGAATTTGATGTGAGAACCAGCAGCTTTCGCAATTCTGCCGGCAAATTATCAGGGGGGAATCAGCAGAAAGCTGTGATAGCCAGGGAATTTTCAAGGAATCCGGAACTCCTTATAGCCTCTCAGCCGACACGTGGGGTAGATGTAGGGTCTATTGAGTTTATTCACGAGCAGCTTGTAAAAAAGCGTGATGAAGGTGTGGCAGTTTTGCTTGTATCAGCTGAGCTTTCGGAAATAATTTCGCTCAGCGATAGAATAGGTGTCATTTTCGATGGGGAACTTGTGAAAATTATGAAGACCGCCCGGACCGATGAAAGAGAGCTGGGAAAACTGATGACCGGCGGTACAGTAAAGGAGGCGGATTAGAATGTCAGATCTCCTGAGCGGTTCGGGAGACTCGTTGGCCAGCAGCAAAATTAAAAAGATTTTGCTGGATTTAGGCCTTTCTCTGCTTTCTATTGTAATTGCTCTTCTTGTTGGGGCTATTTTTATTGTTCTGGCCGGGGAATCTCCTGCGGTGGCCTATGGTGCTCTTTATGAAGGGGCCCTCGGCGGTACCAGACAGATTCTGAGCACCTTCTGGCGGTCTACTCCTTTGATTTTTACCGGCTTTGCTCTGGCTATCCCCTTTCGCGCGGGACTTTTTAATATTGGAGGAGAGGGCCAGCTGCTGGTGGGTGGTTTTTCGGCAGCTTTTGTAGGTTTTTATTTCGAGCTGCCCGCAGTCATCCATGCTCCTTTTGCTCTGCTGGCCGGTGTTGCTGCCGGGGGGATTTGGGCTTTAATACCTGCTGTTCTCAAAGCGTTAAAAGGAGCTCATGAGGTAATCGTTACAATAATGATGAATTATATAGCAACTTATCTAACTATTCATTATGGAATAAATTATTTTAGAGAAGGAGGGCGTCAGGCACTGCCAGACATACATGAATCGGCGGAAATTTTTCGACTGGCAGAAATTACTGAACTCCCCCTGTTGGGCAATCTTCCCTTCGTGCATATGCTATCTTACCCGGGACTGCGACTCCATGTAAACTTTTTGCTGGCTCTTATCTCAGCGCTGTTGTTATGGTTTCTTCTCTGGAAAACCACCTATGGATACGAGATAAGGTCGGTGGGACTCAATCCCTCTGCCGCCGAGTATGGTGGTATTAGTTCAAATAAAAACATCATCATCTCCATGGTTATAGGAGGAGCTCTGGCCGGTCTGGCCGGCGCTGGAGAGGCGCTGGGCACTCACCATACCTTTATTCAGGGAATGGATGCAGGTCATGGTTTCACCGGTATAGCTGTCGCATTGCTGGGGCGTAATCACCCAGCGGGAATCATTCTGGCGGGTATTCTCTTCGGGGGGCTATCCGAAGGAGGCCTGGAGATGCAGTTTGCTGGTGTACCTGCTGAAATCGTAGAAATTGTACAGGGTCTGATTATATTTTTCGTGGCGGCTCTGCAGATGCTCAAATACTTCCTGGCTCGCAGAAGAGCTAAAGGGGAGGATGAATGATGGAGACCTTAAGACAGCTATTTTCCGTTCCTCTGATACTTTCCAGCCTGCGTTTTGCCACTCCCTTAGTGCTGGCGGCTATCGGAGGAACTTTCAATGAGCGTTCAGGGGTAATTAATATTGGATTGGAAGGGATGATGCTGTTTGGAGCTTTTTCTGCGGTTTACGGCACTTTCATCACGGGGAATCCCTGGCTGGGGGTTTTATATGCGGCTGCAGGCGGTGCACTTTTAGCTCTTATTCTGGCGGTTGTCTGTGTCTCGCTTAAGGCTGATCAAATAGTAGTTGCTACCGGTATCAATATATTTGCCTCTGGCTTAACTGTTTATTTGCTTCAGATATTTTTTGATTCCGCCGGCAGATCGCCGCGTGTCCCCAGGCTGCCAGCATTTCGGGTGCTCGGCGCGCGTTATAATCCCATGACGCTTTTGGCGGTCCTGCTGGTTCCGATAGCCTGGTATATTCTTTTCCGTACTCCCTGGGGTTTGAGAATCCGTTCTGTGGGAGAACATCCGAGTGCTGCTGATTCTCTAGGGATTGATGTAAATAAGTATAGATTTATCTGTGTTCTTATAAGTGGAGTTCTGGCCGGTCTGGCCGGAGCCCATCTCAGTATTGGTGACGGAGCTTCTTTTCTCAGCGATATGTCAGAAGGTCGCGGATTTATTGCTCTGGCGGCTATGATTTTTGGCAAATGGAATCCCCTGGGGGCTCTGGGGGCTGCCCTGCTCTTTGGATATTTTGAGGCAGTTGCCATCAGGGTCGACATACTCTGGCTTCCTTCTGAACTGCTGCGTTCGATACCATATATAATGACTATAATAGTTCTTGCCGGTGCCATCGGTCGGGCCAGCCCGCCCGCTTCTATAGGCGAGCCCTATTTTCAGGAAGAAGAATAGCCGTTATAAAACTTGAAAGCTGAGATCATCTGAGGTAAAATGAGTTAAGATAATTAAATTGAGTGGTTGTTAAATCTTTTTTTTGCAAACAGGAGTGAAATATAAATTGATCTCTATTACGGGAACATTTGCTGCCTTTTTACTGGTCGTATTTTTGCTTTCACAGCAAAGAAGCCTGGGTACAGCCATGCTGATTGGGTCTTTGCTGGTTGGTTTGACCGCAACTGAGGATTTTTCCTATAATTTTCAGCAGCTGGGGTCGACTTTTCTGGAAGGGGTATATGACCCTATGACCCTGCAGCTGGTTGCTCTGGTCAGCCTGGTCACTATTTTTGCCTATATGATGAAAGAGATGAGTATGCTGAAGGATTTGATCGCCGTAGTGACAAATTACCTCAATAGTGCCTATCTATCCATTGTAACGATCCCATCATTGATAGGAGTGCTGCCCATTCCGGGAGGAGCCATATTTTCCGCCCCGATGATTGAGCCTTTGGGTGAAAAGATGAAATTGGATGGGGCCGAGCTGACATCTCTTAACATTTATTTTCGGCATCTCTGGTATTTTTCATTCCCATACATCCCCAGTTTAATTCTGGCCTCTTCTTTATCAGGGATTGATCTGCTTACAATAGCAGCCATGCATCTTCCGATAGTCGGATTTATGATTGTCATAGGATGGATCTATTACGGAAGGGCTGGAGCCGGCAGAGAAGAGATGGAAAAAAACGCCGCGGATTCTTCTGCGGATCAAAAAGAAGCTGAGGCTACAGGCGATTCTTCTCCTTCCCGCAAAAAATTGATCAACGCTTTTCTTCCCTATCTGGTCGTGCTGCTGCCACCAATTTTGCTGGGAATAGACTTTGTGCTCTCACTGTTGATTGGCATTGTTCTGGTAGCACTGCTAAAAAGGGAAAACTTTAAACTGAGCATGATCAAAAATGGTTTCAACCTCGATCTGGCCTATGGTATATTTGGTATCATGATTTTTAGAGCCTTTATAGAAAATTCAGAGGGAGTGGAAAACTTTACAGAATTCTTTCTGGAAGCAGGTATATCTCCTCTACTTCTCGCTCTGATAGTTCCCTTTGTAGTTGGATTGCTGACAGGCAATCACGTCGGTGCTATCGGTATTTCCTATCCGGTGGTTTTGTCGGTTTTTTCCGGGAGTAATGCTTTCCCTCTCTGGCATATGATAATTTTCAGCACCAGTTACTTTGGTTATATGATGTCTCCTTTTCATATGTGCAATATCATGACCGTAAAGTATTATAATACGACGCTCAAAAGTTATTATAAACATATACTTTTACCCATGGGTAGTTCAGCTGCAGGAGTGCTTCTGCTGGGGGTTATATACTGGTTCTGGATGGCAATATAAGTTTTGGGAGAAAACTGGGGGTATTCCGATGAAATTCAAATTTGAAGCCGGGATGGAAATTCCAGAGTCCGAGGTCGATCTGCTCGCCGTTGGTGAACTTTTGGTCGACCTGATAGCTGAGCAGGAGACCGGAGGTTTAGCCCGGGCTGAAAGATTTGGGCGGCATTTTGGTGGCTCTCCTGCCAATATAGCCCTTAATGTCAGGAGCCTCGGTCCTAAAACATCTCTTATCAGCAGGGTGGGTGAAGATGGTCTCGGCGATTTTCTGCTTGATATATTAAAGAAGGGCGAAGTCGAAATAAAGGGCATCAGACGTGATAGGCAGGAGAATACCTCGATTATTTTAATAACTCAGAGCAAAGAATCTCCGGAATTTCTGGCCTATCGTGGAGCGGAAAAATGTCTCAAACCTGGAGATATAGATTCAGAACTGATCAGAAGATCTGGACTGGTTCACATATCGACCTTTGCTATCTCTGCAGCAAAGAGTAGACGAGCTCTGGACAAAGTGATGAGAATCGCCAGAGATCAGGGGAAGATTTTATCGCTGGATCCGAATTACCGTCCTCAACTCTGGGAGGGAGATAATCCCGGACACGAGTACATAAAAGAACTTCTGAAAAAGGTTAATATCGTTAAGCCTTCTCTGGATGATGCCCGGGCCCTATTCGGACCGGCCAGCCGCGAGGAATACATCCGGATGTTTCATAATGCAGGTGCGGATTTGGTTATACTTACTCTAGGGGCTGATGGATTGCTGGCTTCGACCGGGGAGGAGCAGAAATATTACCCTTCCCTTGCTGAGGAAGTCAAAGATACCACCGGAGCGGGAGATGCTTTTTGGTCGGGTTTTTATGCCGGACTGATCGGGGGAAAAAAGCTCTCTGCTTCTATACAATGTGGAAATGCGCTGGCAGCTGAAGCATTAAAAATGACCGGTGCTCCTTTGGAGGCTGCTGATCTGGAGGAGATCAAAAAAAAATATGAGATCGATGCCGGGGAGTGAAAAAAATAATGGCAAAAAAACCGCAGCTGATAGCTTTTTTAAATCCGCAGGGAAATTTTGATCCCGGAGATAGCTATTGGACTGAACATCCCGATTTTGGTGGTCAGCTGGTTTACGTCAAAGAAGTAGCCCTGGCTCTGGCAGAATCACACGGAGTCAGAGTTGATATTCTGACCCGCAGAATCAAAGATACTGACTGGCCTGAGTTTTCCGAGAGGATTGAGAAATATCCTCGCAGTGATCGGGTGAGAATTGTAAGAATACCCTTCGGAGGAGATGCATTTCTCAACAAGGAGCAGTTATGGCCTCATATTATTGATTATGTTGATGGTATAGAGCATTTTTATGATGAAGAAGGCGAGTTTCCGGACATTGCCACCACTCATTATGGAGACGGGGGACTGGCAGGTGCAATGCTTTTTGAGAGGAAGCAAATTCCCTTTACATTCACAGGACACTCGCTGGGAGCTCAAAAAATGGATAAACTCAATGTTAGCAGTGAAAATCTCGAAGAAATGCTCGACCGTTTCAATTTTCATCTTAGAATTGCCGCGGAAAGATTAAGTATGAACAACTCTGCCACGATTTTTGTCTCGACCGAGCAGGAACGAAAAACACAGTACACACATCCCGCCTACGATGATGTGGTGGATATTGAAGATGATGACAGCTTTTCCGTGGTTCCTCCCGGCGTAAATCTGGATGTTTTTCATTCTGAAAAAGACTCCAAAGATCACGAAATTAAGCAGCGTATTGAGAAAAAATTGAAACGAGATCTGGATTCAGGGAGGGAAGATAAGCCTGCAGTGATAGCGGCCAGCCGTCTTGATGCCAAGAAGAACCATGCCGGCCTGGTTAAAGCTTTTGCCGCAAGTCCCGAGCTGCAGGAAGAAGTCAACCTGGTTATGACTCTGCGCGGTATAGATAATCCTTTTGCCGGTTACGATCAGGCTGATGAAGATGAAAAAAAGATTCTGGATGAAATAATGGGAATAATCAGAAACAATGATTTAGAAGGTAAAGTGAGTATGTTTTCTCTGGCCAGCCAGCAGGAACTGGCTTCCTGTTATAGAGTTCTGGCTGAAAAAAAGTCTATTTTTGCTCTGGTTTCCTTCCATGAGCCATTTGGTCTGGCGCCGATCGAAGCCATGGCTTCGGGCCTGCCGGTGGTGGCAACAGAAAATGGAGGGCCGGAAGAGATTCTTTATGAAGACGACCAGGATTACGGAGTTCTCGTAAACCCCGAGGATCCTGAAGATATCTCCAGAGGACTGCTCGAAATAGTCAATTCCGAAGATGACTGGCAGTATTATCATAGAGCGGGTCAGAAAAGAGTGGAAAATAAATACACCTGGGAGGCCACCGCTGCCAGATATCTGGAACGCCTTAGCAGTATTTTAGCTCAACCCGACCGTTATCTTCCGAAGAATTTTGAAAAAGTCCCCGCATATTTTTTTGATTCTGGTGAAGAGAATGAGCTGATTGAGCTGCTTAAAGATGTTTATCCAATGGATTAATTCTGCTAATAATCATACAAAATAATTATTAGAGTATGCTGAAGGAGGCTATTAAAATTGTCCAAATCTGAAACTCTGGTTCTGTTGAAGCCTGAAGCCGTGAAAAGACAGCTTGTGGGAGAGATCATATCTCGCCTGGAGAAAGCAAATTTCAACATCGAAAGAATGAAGCTGGATTGTTTCCCGCGAGAGGTTCTGGCCGAACTTTATAAGGAACATAAAGGCAAGGATTTTTACGAAAGTATCGTGGGAGGTTTTGCCGGTGAGCCGATAGTAGCTATGATATTGAGCGGGAAAGATAATGTGATCAAGCGGGTTCGAACTATTATGGGCTCTACTGATCCAGCTGAAGCCGTCCCGGGCACTATTCGCGGTGATTATGCCCATCACATGGAACCCGATAATATAATGCATGCTTCCGACTCAGCTGAGTCTGCAAAAAGAGAAATAGAATTATTTTTCCCTGAATACAGCTAAATCACGTTCTTAAAAACTAAATTTGCCCGCAGAACCGGGCATTATTTAGGTTCTGCGGGCGTTTATCAGGTGTTCTGAAGGAATAATTCGCTGTTTTGCTTGAAGAGCAGAATAATGACCATGACTGAGATTATAAGTGCCGGCAGCAGATGAGATAGGTTGTAAATAAAGGAGTATATCCAGGGATTCTGGTTTTCCGGAGCGAATTCTGCGAAAAATATTGCGCCGGCCAGAATGTGAGACAGAAGTCTACCTCCTCCTCCCAGCCCCAGGGCAAAAAGCAATCTGCCAAATTTTATTTTACCTAACTCTGAAAAGACTGGCAAGATACCGGCGATTCCCACCATCATATAGGCCAGAGGATAATCCAGTATAAGCTGAGCCGGATGAACTATATAAGGACCGGTGATCAGCTGTAGCAGGCCGTGGATTAAGCCGGTGATAATTCCAGCTCCGCCCCCATGACGAAAGGCCACAAAAAGAATTGGCAGCATCTCCAGATTTACCGAACCACCCTGAGGCATTCTCCAGAGAGTTATGAAGCTTAATACCGTTGATAAAGATGCAGCTACAGCAGCTTCAGCCATTATTCTTGTTCTGGTCGTGTTCATCAAAAAACTCCTCCCTATCCGGGGATCTGGCTTTCGGAATACTGGAGGAGGATTTAATAATTCCCTGCGCCTGCATTACCAGGATCAGGTTATGCGGGTCGATGCAGTGCATCCTCTCAGCCTCCGAGCGAGGCTCCCCGGTATTTAATTTGCGAAAATATATTTTTAAGCACTCTATCTTCACATTTCGAGACTATAGCAAAAATTCCTTTACCTGAAAGCCGAATCCGACTTTTTAGTCGGTCTTGACATAAAATAAGTTATGTGCTAACATTATACTGGTTTTAGTATGGTATAATAGTGAATATTGTGCGGAGGTGGCGGAACTGGCAGACGCGCTAGATTTAGGATCTAGTGGGGTTTGCCCTGTGAGGGTTCGAATCCCTCCCTCCGCACCATTTTATTACATTGCCCATTCTACCTCCCCGAACCGGGCAGGGTCCCAGGTCGGGGAATTGTTTATAAATACTTGTTTTTGATTTATCATATGTAAGGAGGGCTTAATTTTATGGTCAAAAAAGTGGAGAGAGAAGAGCTGGAAGGCAATAAAGTCAGGTTAAATGTCAGGATAGAAAAAGAAGCTGTAAATAACGCGCTGGATAGAGCATACGAAAAAGTTGTGGATGAAGTGGATATTCCCGGTTTTCGCCAGGGTAAAGTTCCCAGAAAAGTTCTGGAGTCAAAGTTTGGAGAAGAGGTGCTTTATAAGGATGCTCTTGACATATTGATTCCCGGTCAGTATTCGCAGGCGGTGGAAGAAGCTGAAATTGAACCTATCGATCAACCCGATATTGAGGATTACCATATTGCCAAAGATGAAGAGGGTTCATTTACCGCTGAAGTTGAAGTGAAACCGGAAGTTGAACTCGGTGAATATACCGATTTCGATATAGATATGGAGGAGGCTGAAGTCACCGAAGAAGAGGTAGAAAAAACTCTGGAGCAGATGCAGGAGCAGCAGAGCCAGCTGGTAAGTTCTGACGGAACTCTGGTTCAGGAAGGCGATCACGTGGTCATAGATTTCACGGGATATATTGATGGAGAAACTTTCCCGGGAGGTCAGGCCGAAGAATACATTCTTGAAATAGGATCGGGAGAATTTGTGCCCGGTTTTGAGGAAAAGCTGATTGGGAAAGAAGTTGACGAGGATAAAGTGCACGAGGTAAATATTACTTTTCCGGAAGATTATGAAGCCGAAGATCTCGCAGGAGAACAGGCAATGTTTGAAGTTATTATTAAGGAGATTAAAGAAAAAGATGTTCCTGAACTGAATGATGAGTTTGCCCGGGAATCCGGCGATTATGAAACTCTTTCTGAAATGAAAGAAGAGATCAAAAATAATCTCAAAGAGCAAAAAGAACAGCGATCACGGGCGGCTGCTGAAAACGAGATAATCGAGAAGGTAACCGCAGAATCCGAAGTTGAAGTGCCCGAGCAGCTTGTCGACGAAGAATTAGATCGGATGTTTCAGCAGATGATACAAAATCTGCAGTCACAGGGGGTCGATGTAGAAGAATTTTTTGAATATCAGGATATGAATGAGGATGAATGGCGTCAGGAAAATAGAGAAGATGCCCGTGAGCGGGCCAAACAGAACCTTGTACTCGAAGCCATTGCTGCCGCTGAAGAGATTGAAGTCAGCGAAGATGAAATAGAGGATAAGATTGACGAAATAGCTGAACAGGGAGAGCAGGAACCCGAGCAGGTCAAGCAGTTTTTGCAGATGCAGGGCCAGCTGGCTGATCTGGAACAGGGTTTGAGGATGGAAAAAACTATTGATTTCCTACTCGAAAACAATTAAAATGGTATTAAGAAGAATTTATATGAAGACATGCAGGAGGTGTCTTAATGAATTTAGTTCCAATGGTGGTTGAACAAACCAGGCGAGGTGAACGTTCCTACGATATTTACTCCCGCCTTCTCAAGGATAGAATTATTTTTCTGGGATCTCATGTAACAGATGAAGTGGCAAATACTGTTATAGCACAGATGCTTTTTCTGGAAGGAGAAGACCCGGACAAAGATATTTATCTCTATATCAACAGTCCTGGAGGCTCGGTGACAGCAGCTTTGGCCATGTATGACACTATGCAGTATATAAAGCCTGATGTTGTTACTATCTGCATGGGGCAGGCTGCCAGTGCAGGTGCTCTTCTTCTGGCTGCTGGATCCGAGGGTAAAAGACATGGCCTTCCTTATTCCCGGGTTATGATTCATCAACCTGCTGGAGGCATTCAGGGCAAAGCCAGTGAGGCCGAAGTTCATGTGGAAGAACTTCTGAGAATAAGAGAAATTCTCAACGAAATTCTCAGTGAACACACCGAGAAAACCGTGGAAGAAATAGAAGAAGATGTTGAAAGAGATTATTTCATGGACGCTGAAGAAGCTAAAAACTATGGCATTATCGACGATATTATAACAAGAAGCGAGCTGCAGGATAAGTAGTTTTTAAACAGTGAGGTGATTGAATGTTTAAATTTGGAGAAGAAAAGGGCAAGCTGAAATGCTCTTTTTGCGGCAAAAGTCAGGAGCAGGTGCAGAAGCTTGTCGCCGGTCCCGGAGTATATATATGCGATGAATGTATAGATCTCTGCAACGAAATAATTGAAGAAGAGTTAGATGAAGATATGGATCTCGATCTGAAGAACCTGCCCAATCCCGGGGAGATAAAAGAAATTCTTGATGAATACGTTGTGGGCCAGGAAAGAGCCAAAAAGACTCTCTCAGTTGCAGTTTATAATCATTACAAGCGCGTAAATTCGGATATGAAAATAGATGATGTAGAATTGGAAAAAAGCAATATCATGATGATAGGGCCAACGGGTTGCGGGAAAACTCTTCTGGCACAAACTCTGGCCCGAATTCTAGATGTACCCTTTGCTATTACTGATGCTACCTCTTTAACCGAAGCCGGTTATGTGGGGGAGGACGTTGAAAATATTCTGCTGAAATTGATCCAGGCAGCTGATTATGACGTGGAAAAGGCCGAGAAAGGCATAATTTACGTCGATGAAATAGACAAAATAGCCCGCAAATCCGAAAACCCTTCCATAACCAGGGACGTTTCCGGAGAGGGTGTTCAGCAGGCTCTTTTGAAAATCTTAGAAGGCACTACTGCCAGTGTCCCGCCCCAGGGCGGTAGAAAGCACCCACATCAGGAATTTATACAGATTGATACGTCCAACATTCTTTTTATAGCTGGTGGCTCATTTGATGGTCTTGATGACATGATTGAAAATCGCATAAAAGAAAAATCTCTCGGTTTTGGGGCTGAAATTGAAACCCAGGATGAAAAAGAAAATATAGGTGAAACATTAAAGCATGTTCTGCCTCAGGATCTGCTTCATTACGGTTTGATTCCTGAATTTATAGGCCGTATGCCGGTACTGGTCACCCTGGATGAGCTGATCGAAGAGGATCTGGTAGAGATTCTGACTACTCCCAGAAATGCACTGGTTAAGCAGTACAAGAAGTTTTTTGCCATGGATGATGTGGAACTGGAGTTCACCGATGAAGCTTTGATGTCTATCTCCGAAAAAGCTCTCGATCGCAACAGCGGTGCTCGGGGACTTCGTTCCGTGGTAGAAAATGCTATTCTGGATGTCATGTACGAACTTCCTTCCTACCAGGATATCAGCAAATGTATAATTACCAAAGAAGTAGTAGAAGACGATGAGGACCCGGAATTGATCACCGAAGGCAGCAGAGAAGAGACCGCCTAATTCAGTCAAAAAAATAGATGATTACCAGGGGGATATGAGCAGTTTACCTCAGTTGAGGTGGGCTGTAATTATTCCCCTTTTCGATTTTCTTTTGCAATTTTTATTCTACAATGTCAGCTGGAAGCAGGTGATATAATCATGTTTGATAGAGCTGAATTTGTCAGAGGTGCTCATCAGCCTGATCAATTTCCTCGCCATACTTTTCCGGAAGTGGCTTTTTCCGGGCGGTCAAATGTCGGCAAGTCTTCTCTGATAAACATGCTTTTGGGCCGTAAAAAACTGGCCCGGATCAGCAAAAAGCCAGGACGCACCAAAAGCATAAACTTTTATAGGATCGACGATCGCTTCTGTCTGGTGGATCTTCCTGGTTACGGTTACGCAGGCGTGCCTGCAGAGGAACAGGAAAAATGGGCTTATCTGATCGAGGATTATCTTCATCATCGGAAAAATCTTAAAGGGATAATTCAAATTGTTGATGCTCGTCATGAACCCAGCGAAGATGATTATTTGATGATGGACTGGCTTGCTTCGGCCGAACTCAATTTTTTGATAGCTGCCACCAAATGCGACAAATTAAAAAAGAGTCGTCTTAAACCTCAGCGGAAAATGATAGCTGACAGAATGGGAATTTCTCTGGAAAAGGTCCTGTTAACCTCGGCGCGCAAAAGACAGGGTAAAAAGAGACTGGAAACCTTTATTAAAGAGGTGACAGGAATTTCTTAAGAATGTATTGGGAGGAGAGAATTTTGCCAGAAAAGCAGCCCCCCGAATTTCGCCCGGATTCAAAATTGTCTTCAGCGAATAACTACGAAGTTTTCGCTGAAATTTATGATGAGGTAATGTCTGCTGTCCCTTACGATCTCTGGTATGATTATCTCAATTTTCTTTACAGGTATCACGGTTTTGAAGATCCGGAAAATATACTGGAGCTGGCCTGCGGTACGGGGGAGGTAATGAAAAGATTTCTCGGTTATCCTGGAGAAAATACAAAAAGTGATTTTATCATTGGGGTGGACAGATCAGAATATATGCTGGCCCAGGCCCGGGAGAAACTGGCATCTATGAATGATAATTTTCTGCTGGTCCAACAGGATATAAGAGAACTGAAACTTGCCCGAGAGTTTGATTTTATATATTCTATATTCGACAGCATAAATTATATCACCGGTAAGGACGGATTGGAAAGTGTTTTTAAGGGAGTTTATGATCATCTGAAAGATGATGGAGTATTTATTTTTGATTATAACACCTGTTCCAGGCTGCAAAGTATCGAAGAGGGAGTTTCCAATTTTTATGGACACGATTTTTTCTGTCAGTGGCAGGATGAAGTTATAAAAGAAGAAGATATCTGGAGGGTGGAGCTGACGATAAATATTGATGATCGAGAAGAAATAATCTATGAGCAGCATGAGGAGAAGGCATTTCCGCTGGAAGAAGTAAAATCTTTGCTGCATAAAAGCGGTTTTGATTGGATTGAACTTTATGAAACTCCCAAACTGAAAAAAGGCAGGGAGGATAGTTTTCGTGTTCACTTCATGGCCAGTTCTCACAAACCTCCCGGGCTTTCTCCTCCGGGATATTTAAATGCTTATCTGCGCTGGAAGATGTGTAAATTAAAACATCTTTTTTTCTAAATAGAAACAGGGAGGCCGAAAATATGAGCAATAAAATTTTATCAGGTATATCAGTTTTAATTATTTTACTGTTAATCGGGTTTGGATTTTTCATGCAGCAGGAGGATGAGACAGTCGATACCGATCTGGTTGAGTATGAGGACACCGGGATTTATCTCGACACTGTAAACACCATCAGGGTATATGCTGCCAGCGAGGAGGAGGGCAAAACCGCGGTCGATCAGGTTTTTGAGAGATTGCAGGAGATAGATAGAAAACTCAGCATATACGATGAAGACAGCGAAATATCGGCAGTAAATCAACAGGCCGGAAAAGAGTCTGTGGAGGTCAGCAGAAAAACCTATGAAATTCTGGAGGATTCAATCCATTATGCCCGTGAGCTGGAGGGCAGTTTTGATCCTTCCATCGGTGCTCTTACCCTGCTTTGGGGCTGGGGCAGTGAAGAAGGGCCTTCAGTTCCAGATGAGGAGGAAGTGAGGGAAACTCTGGATTTTGTTGATTATAATAAAATAGAAATGCAGGAAAATAACAACCAGGTGAGCCTGGCTGAGGAAGGAATGCGACTTGATCTGGGAGCGATAGCTAAAGGATATGCCTCTGTTGAGGCCAGGCAGGTGCTCAAAGATAACAATATCGATAGTGCTTTTGTGAATCTCGGCGGCAATATTACGCTTATGGGAATGAAACCTGATGAAACCCCCTGGCGGATCGGAATTCAGCACCCCCGCTCGGACAGAGGGGAGGTTATGGCAGCTGTGGATGTAGATGAAGAAGAGCTTGAAACTTCCGAAGCTGTGGTTACTTCAGGAGACTATGAGAGGTATTTCGAAGAGGATGGAGAAGAATACCATCATATTATAGATCCTGAAACCGGTTATCCAACCGTGCACGAAATTATAAGTACCACGATAGTTACCGATGATCCTATTAAAGCTGATGCCTATTCTACAGGAGTGCTGGTCAGAGGTATGGATGGGCTTGAATTTGTTGAAGAGACCGAAAATATGGAAGCAGTTTTTATCAGTGAAAATCTGGATGTTTTTGCTACCAGCGGGGTTCGAGACAGGCTGGAGCTTTTCGATGAAGAGTTTGAAATGGTCGATATGGAAGAAATATAGATAGACTTAGTTTAAAAATTACGGTGCTTTTTTTATCTAAATTACAGTCGGCCGCAGGCAGTCTCGCCCCCCTGCGGCTGTTTTTTTAATTGGCAGAGGAAAATAAAAATTTTTACAGAAATATTTAAGATAGAAGCATCTTTTTATTATCATTATTAAATATAAATTTTAGGGGGCAAAATATGCTGGATATCCACAGGATCAAAAGTTTTGAGATGCCTACCAGGATTATCACAGGAGTGGGCTGTCGGAAGGAACTTGTACCTGCTTTAGAACAGGAGGAAGTGACCAAACCTCTGATCGTTACCGACGAAGGAATTATCGAAGCCGGGTTGCTGGAAAAAATAACCTGTCTGCTTGAAGAAAAGAACATCGAGTTTGAAGTTTATTCTGAAGTGGAAGCCAACCCGGATATAGAAACAGTAGATCAGGGTTGTGATATTTTTCAGGAGAAAGGTTGTGATGGGCTGATAGCGCTGGGAGGTGGAAGCTCGATCGATACTGCCAAAGGTATAGGGGTTTTAGATCAGCATGGCGGATCTATTAAAGAATATGAATTCGGGCAAAAACCTCTCCAGAGGAGAATAACTTCCCTTATAGCTCTACCAACCACGGCAGGTACAGGCAGCGAGGTAACCATGTGGGCTGTAATAACCGATCATGAAAGAGAGATCAAATACAATGTGGGAGGACCATTGATAGCCCCTCAGGTTGCCATAGTCGATCCTGAACTGCACGTATCGATGCCGGCTTTTATAACGGCAGAAACAGGAATGGATGCCCTCTGCCACGCCATAGAATGCTATACTTCCCATTATGCTCAGCCTCTGACTGATTCTGTGGCTTTGCTGGCAATAGAATACTGTGCCAAATATCTGAGGCGGGCCACAGCCAATTCTCAGGATCTGGAGGCCAGATATTATATGGCTCAGGCGGCCACTCTGGCCGGGCTTTCTTACGGCAGCGAGAGTGCTGGAGCAGTTCACGCCATGGCCCAGAGTCTGGCAGGCATTAAACCGGAAATAAGACATGGAGCAGCAGTCGGGGCTTTGCTGGCTCCAGTAATGGAGTATAACTGGTTGGGCCGCCCGGAAAAATTCAGCCGCATAGCTGAAGCCATGGAAGAAAATGTCTGGGATCTTACAAATAAGGAAGCTGCAATTGCCGGAATAGAAGCGATCAGAGGACTGGTTGAGGATATAGGGATTCCGTCTTTGAGAGAGCTGGGTATTACCAGAGATGAAATACCAGAGCTGGCTCAGGCCGCTGAAGATGATCCGCAGACGGTGGGCAATCCTCGTGACGTGGATAAAAATAGTTATAAAGAAATTTATCATAAAGCTTTAAAGAGAAAATAATTGCTGTTGAAAATATTCTTTATCCTTTCTTTGGAGGAGGACAAAATTGATGAATCAGGAAGAAAAAATTTTGGATGAGGTTGAAAATGCGGCGCGGAATAATCTGGCTGAAAAACGCACTATGGCCTGTTCTCAGGCGGTAAATCTGGCTCTGCAGGAAAAATTTCTTAATGGAGAGATAAATTCTGAGCTGGTAAAGGCACTAGCTCCCTTTGCTGGAGGCACCCGGCGCAATTCTTTGTGTGGGGCTTTAGTCGGCGGTATAATCGGTATAGGAATGAAACATGGAGTTGATCTTGAAAATATGTCCCGGCTGGAAAGCCTTACTTCCTCCTATAAACCGGCTCAGGAATTTTATGAGTTTTTCGAAGAAGATAATGAAAGTTTGAACTGCTATGATATTATTGGTTATGATTTGAGGGATGATGAGCAGAGAGAGGAATGGCTTGATCGGGATGGCTGGAATGAGTGTGCTGATCGTTGTGGAAGGGCAGCCCGGAAGGCTGCTAAATTAATAATAAAGTGGGATGATCTGAAGGGGGGCGAATGACCGACATGGACTCAAGCATCAAAAGAGAGCTGGCTGAGAGGCTTGAAGAAGCTAAAAAAACAGGCGATCCTATCCCGCCTCTCACCAATGAATATCCGGAAATGACCATTCAGGATGCCTATGATATACAAAATATCAACAGGGGAGAGATACTGAAAACTGAAGAGTTAAAGGGTCGCAAAATTGGTTTGACATCCCGAGTAATGCAGGATAATTTTGGCGTGACTGAGCCGGATTTTGGTTTCATATCTGAAAGTTTGCTAACGGCTGAAAAAAAGTTAGGCCTTCGTGAGCACAATTTAATCCAGCCCAAAATTGAGGCTGAGATAGCTTTCATCATGGATAGAGATATTTCCGGTCCCGGGGTTAATTTTAGAGATGTACTGCAGCATACCTACAGAGTAGTTCCAGTCTTTGAGATTATTGACAGCAGAATCAGGGATTGGAATATTGAGATTCAGGACACCATAGCAGATAATGCTTCCTGTGGTCTGGTGATCATAGGAAATGGCGCTGCCGATCCGGATGATATTGATCTGCGCACAACCGGTCTGATATTGACCTGTGATGGCAAACTGCAGGACACAGCGGCCGGAGCAGAAGTTTTCGGACATCCAGCCGGTTCAGTTGCCTGGCTGGTTAATAAGATGTCTGAATTTGATGAGGGTTTAAAGGCGGGAGAGCTCGTACTATCAGGCTCCCCTGTTGCAGCTTATAAAATAAAACAAGGAGAATTTTGGGAAGCAGAAATAGGAGATATAGGTAGGGTTACAGCAGCTTTTTAATCTATCTAGAAAACTTTTGTTTTTACAGGAAGAATTTTGCCGGAGATCTGCCCTGCCTAATGAATAAAGACACACAACCTGTCCCCGGAGAAAAGTTTATGGGGACAGGTTGTGTGTCGTTTTCTTTTCTGTTTAAAGATAATATTCTACAGCCTGGTCCAGAGCCATCTCTCCGGCCAATCTGTCCTCCAAAATATCTTCTTCTTTTAAACGCAGAGCCAGATAAATACCGGTATAGTAATGAGGATTCCATTTTTCTTTATCATAATTCAGGGCATAAAGGCGTATTATCCAGTCCTGCAGCCGGGATAGGTTTTTCTCAGCCAGACCTCTTATCATTTTGGTAGTGTATTCTACATCTTCATAAGAAAAACATTCATAGAAATCGGCAAAGTTTTCCGGCAGCTTAAGATTTATGTCCTCTTTCACCCTTTCCAGACGTTCCTGACTTATCGCCTTATCTTCAATTCTCTTATGATAATAAATTTTGTAGGGCAAAGGAAAATTATCGGAGTGAAAACTGGCCCTTTCCCAGAGGCGATATATTACCAGGGTGATCATGTGATGAAGATTGATTATGCCCTGACCTGAAGCTGCTCTGCGCATTGCATTTTCAGGCAAAGAATCTAAAGCGTAATCATCTGGAGCAAAATCCGGGGGGATTTCGTATCTATTTAAGTACAGCAAATGTGATAAAATGGCACTTTCCGCCGCCGGGTGTCTGGTGTTTACCAGCTCCTCGAATACGGGAAAAAAGCAGCTGAGGCTGTGCCCTAAATTTTCGGGGCCGTATACTCCTCCCAGAGAAAGCAGCAGATCCTGCAGATAATCAGCTTTTTCTTCATAAGCCTGAAGCGCATAATAAAAAGCATTATGAGCATTTTTTTCCGCCAGCTCTTCCAGCATCATCCTGACAGGCTCATCAACAGACTGGCTAAAATATTTATTCTCAGCCCTAACATCCAGCCAGTTTCTTTCTCTGACTTCAGTAAGGAACAGATTCAACACAGCCAGCTCACTTGCCCGGCTGAGCTTATTCTTTCTGGCCAGGCTTCTCAGAAACACTGCCATTTTGACCTGGTGAAAGTTACCATAGGTGAGATTGGCCTCGAAAAGCAATACCGGCAGAAGTTCATCGATAAAACTGACCGCGCTCCAGTTTTTGTCATCCTTAAGTCTCTGCAGAAATTTTTCTTTCTCATGACCGTCTCCTGCAAGCAGCCGCTGCAGATATGAATCCATTAATTTCCCTCCCCTCAGTCCTTAGCCAGATATAGCAATTCTTTTATATCAGGCTTCTCTCCCAGCTGATAAATTTTATAAATTCAATATTTCCTTCGCATGTTTTTCAGATCCAATTTTTCTGACCATACCTGATTGCTGGGCTGATGTTCAATGCTAATCTCCAGTGGAACTACTTTTTTTGCTGGAGTTTTTGAAAATTATTCTCGAGATCGACCATCTGATTTTTGCAGACACTGGTCCAGGCCAGAGGATAAAAAGATACCAGAACTCTCTGCAGCATCTTTTGATTTAATAACTCTCCTGACTAATTCTGTTTCCATTATAGCAATATCAGCTGATAAAAACAATTTATTCCAGCTGCTGTGCCTGGGTGTGTGTTTGAAGATATGTTTGTAAAGGTAATATGTTTATGATAAAATAGTCGTGTAGAAAAATAATTATTTTTTGAGGGGCTATAGCTCAGCTGGACAGAGCGGCAGATTCCTAATCTGCAGGTCGCAGGTTCAAGTCCTGCTAGTCCCACCATCTCTTTTTATTGATATAACAACGATTAAAAGGCCCCGGGAGTTTATGCCCGGGGCCTTCGAATTTTTGTCCTGCACCCATTCTGCACCCGAAAATTGAAAAAATTGCTTTTTAGCCTTATAAATTCGTTTGGTTGTGTAATTTTTGTACGGCTTTTTTCTGCTCGTTTATAGAAACATGTGAGTATATATTTAGAGTAGTTTCCACTCTTGCATGTCCTAATCTTTCCTGAACTACTTTAGGATTTATACCGGCTTCTAAAAGCCAGGTTGCATGAGTGTGCCTTAAATCATGCAATTTGTATTCGCCCATATTTAGGTCCCTGCATATAGACTTAAATTTTTGAGTCAAATAGTCCGGCCTTAAAGCTAGACCGTCCGGGGTTATAAATATAGGATCCTCTCCGCCTGCGAAAGCAGCGTTTTTCTTTTTATATTTCTTTAAAATTTTAGCAGTTTCATCTGCCAAAGCTATTTGCCTTCTGGATGATTTATTTTTCAATCCTTGATATTTAAATTCTCCTCCCACCATCTGGCCGGTACGCTCAACTTCGATAATTTGCCTTTCAAAACTTATATCCTTACATTTTAATCCGGTGAATTCACTTCTTCGCATTCCGGTATTTAAAAGCAGATAATAGGCGGTATAAAGCATTTCGCCTTCGATAGATTCCAAAAATTTTTCGACTTCTGCTCTGCTAAGAGGATTAGTATCGCTAGAAGGTGTGGGAGCTTTTATCGACTGACAAGGGTTGCTTTCAATAAGTCCATATGGGCTTACAGCGTGTTTTAAAGCCATAGAAAGTAAGCGGTGGTGTGATTCTACGGTTCTATTGGATAATCCTCCAGAATCTCCTATACTCCCCTTTGATAATTTTTGGTTTTGGTATTCTAAGATATGCATCGGTTTAATTTCATTCAGCCTTAATTCTCCTAAACTGGGGATTAAATGATTATAAATTATCCCTTTATATAACCTGGCTGTATTATGCTTTACATTCGAGCGATAATCTTCAAACCAATCAACTAAGTATTTTTTAAGTTTTACATTTCCACCTTCCTGGTAGCCACCCTTAATCATTTCGGCCATGACTTTTTCGGCTTCTTTTTTTGTTCCATTAACAGTTCTATAGATCCGTTTACGCTTTCCCGTCTCTGGATCTCTTCCACTCTCTATTCTGACTTGCCATTTTTTGGGCCCTCTTTTTATTAAATGGGCCATATTTCTTCTCCCTTCCTTTTAAATTTTTCGTTTATTTCAAATCAAAAGCCTGAAAATTTTCATCAAACAGAAAAGAATGTTGTGGCGAGAAAAATTCTAAATATTCTGTCCAGTAATCAAAAGCTTCTTCTTTTATAACTTGTGAAAGATTTTCATTTAAAATTATATAGTTATTATTAGGAGATATGTAGATCATGCCAAAAATGCTTTCGCCTAAATTGGCAAAAATCTTCTCCCCTTCTCGGGCTACAAATGACATAAACTGCCCCCCCTTCATTAATTACTCGGTCTCATCAATGGCTTTAATCACTCTGATAATTTTTTCGATTTCGTTGTCCGAAAGATTTTTAGTTTGTTCAAATAATTTTTGCAAGGAATCTCTCTTCCGCAATTCCTCAAAATATTCAACTAATTTTGGATGATTTGATATGGCCTTTTCAATTCTATCATGGCCTTCTGTAAGATCGCTTGCATTAGCTTTGATATCAGTCAATCCTATTAAATAATCAACTGATACATCAAATGTCTCGGCAAATTTTTTGAGTTTATTTTTGCCCGGGGAACGTTGTCCATTTTCATAAGAGCTGATTGTAGAGTTAGTAATTCCTGTAATCTTGCCTAACTCTTTCTGCGATAAATTCTGTTCTTTTCTTAATTTTTTAAGACGTTTAGAAAAAATATTATTTTCCACTTTTGACACCCTCTTTCCACGCTCCCTTTCATTTTATTGAAAGTACTGTAAATAGTATACTTCACAATATAATAAAAGTCAAGACAGCAAATTAAAAATAACAGCAAAAATAGTTCTACATTATTTGAAATTATTACTTCACAAAAACTTGAAAATATGGTATGCTACAAGTAAGTTAAAATATATATAGGAGTTTTAAAGTTATACAATAAAAGCTTTAAGCTGCTTTATAGCAAGAATAAGAGAGGAGATGAAGAATCATGGAAATTTAACTGCTATAAAATAATAATGTTTTTTTTGGCTAATAATTACACAAAATTAGAAACTATTAATTTGGGAAACTAAAAAGGAGTGGAATAAAATGGTAGAGCAAAAAATGTTGGAAACATTACTAAGGATAGAAAGTAAATTAGAAAATATGAATAATGGAGGCCAGGAAGAATTTATAACAGATGAGAAACCGGTTTTTAATACACAAGAAATGGCTGAAATGATTGGTTGTCATGTTGATACTATAAGAAGGAATTGTAGGGAAGGAAAAATTCCTCACAAAAAATTCAGCGGGAAATTTATTTTTCCACGAGAACAGATAATAGAGTGGTTGAGAGATTCCAGGGGAAACTGGCAAAGGCCAGCAGGTGATGAGTTATCAGCAGATATCCTACAATTTAAAAATAGTTTAAATCCAGAAAAAAAGTATGAGGTTTAAATTAGTAAATAGTTAGTTGCAAATTATTCTTATGATCTATTCTATCAACTAATTATATTTTTGAACGGTGATTTTTATAAAGTTAGGGGGAATTTAAAATGAGATGTTCACACTCGCAGATTAATCGATACGAAACCTGCGGCCAGCAGTACGAGTATTATTATATTAACCGGCTGCGGCCTTTTACGCGTTCGGCAAATTTATCTTTTGGCTCGGCGATACACGAAACCCTGGCCGATATGATACTGGATAAGGACGAGGGCAAACTTAAAGACGCCGGTTATTATGGGAACCACTTTTCAAAAAAATGGGAAAAAGAAAACGAGGCAGAACTGGAATTCGGCCGATACGATAATTTTGAAAAACTAAAAAACACCGGACAGGCTCTCATCGAGATGTTTTACGAGGAGGAGCTGGGGCGGATAGTTAAAGTCCACGATGTTGAAAGAAAGATGAAATATAAAATAGCCGGGGTCGATTTCATAGGTTACGCCGATCTTGTGGCCGATGTTGCAAATCATAAAGGCGAGATCGTTACAGCCTTAATAGATTTTAAAACCTCCGGCCGGCGTTACGGTGATGAGAAAGTGTTACTTTCAGATCAGCTTACCAATTATATGATCGCGGCCGAAAAAGTATTTAATCTGCCCGGGGGCGGTGAGGTAGAGGCCGCGGCCTTTTGCGTTTTGTTAAAACAAAAAACGCCGAAAATTAACTGGCATTTTAGAGAAGGTTTTGACCGCGAAAGTTACGAGAAGAAAGTCGAAAATATAACAGCGGATATTATTACCGGTAAGTTTTTCAAAAAGCCCGGTATGCATTGCTCCTGGTGCGATTTTAAGTCTGTCTGTATCGGGGTTAAGGATCCGGCCGATGAATTATACACCGAACTCTACAGCGGCCCGGCGCTCCTCATGGGCGAGGTCAACGAATTGCCGATTACTTTCGGCGAGGGCGGCGAGTGGGATTTTGATCCGAGCGTAAACCCCCAGAGGGCGGTTAAAAAGTATATACGATATTACAATATTATCGGCGAGTATATCTTCGCGGTCACAAAAGATTTCCGCGGCAGCCCCAGAGAATATTTTTATAAACTGTCCCGGGACGGCAAACTGGAAAGGCTAAAAAATTATAAGCCAGATACGGTTGACGAGGCCGAAAAAGACGAAGAATTTTATGTGCCGTTTTAGGAGGGGTGATAATGCAAACTCCGGAATATGTAGAAAATTTACTGAAAATGGCAGGTAAAAAAGGTGAGGCCCGACGGGAAATGGCACGGGAGCTGAAAATGCCCGACTATTGGACGGTATTGGAAAGACAGGTTGACTGGTTTTATTTGAAAAAGTTGGCGGAAAAGTTAGTGGGAGAAATAAACGCCGAGGAATTTAAGAAATCGATTATCTGTTCTGATTGCCCGGTTAAGGTTTGCGAGGCGGAAGTGACCGAGTGTTATAAGCTGGCCGAACAAATAAATTATTTTGAGGAGGCGATGTAAATGAAAATTTATGAAAAGTTGCAGAAAATCCAGGCCGAATTAAAAGCTCCAAAATCACAGTTCAATAAATTCGGCGGTTATAATTATCGGTCCTGCGAGGATATTTTAGAGGCCGCGAAACCTCTTTTAAACCAGCGGGGGCTGGCCCTTTCAATCAGCGACGAGATAGTGCAGGTTGGCGAGAGATATTATATTAAGGCAACCGCCCGGCTTATCGATACCGAGGAAGGCGAAACTTACGAAACCACCGCCTTTGCCCGCGAGGCTAAAGATAAAAAGGGTATGGACGATAGTCAGATAACCGGGGCGGCAAGCAGTTACGCCCGGAAGTACGCGTTAAATGGTCTTTTCTCAATTGACGATAACAAGGACGCAGATTATACAAATAAACACAATAACGGGACGGCTAAAAAGGCTGAAAAAAAGACGAAAAAGCCAGCTAAAAATAAGAAAAAATCGGCCGGCGATGATGTAAGAACAGCGCGCATAAACGGTCTGAAAAATACCGCCGCGAATAACGGGAGTGTACTGGATCAAGACGATATGAATTATCTCGGTAAGGAAATTAAGGCAATGGGCAAAGAAAAATTAGAGGATCTCACGCAGGAAGAATACCAGAGTTTGGCGGCACTTTTAAAACAGAGAATAATGAAGAAGGGGGCTTAAATTATGAAATTCCCCGCCAGCGGACTGCAGATTAATACGCTTAAAGAAGGGCTAAAAATAACGGTCTATGTTGAGAAGGACGCCCGGCGCGAGGTATTAGAGCAGGTCCATAACTTTATAGACCGGCCTCTTGAAGTGGATATCAATATCAACGCGGCCGGCCGAGTTAAAGAGCTGGGCCAGATATCCGGCGAGCAGCGCAAAAAGATTTACGCCGTCTTAAAAGATATCGATGAATACACCGGGCAGGGCGTCGAGAGTATTAAACGAGAGATGAAAAAGATCTTTACGGCCGAGAGCGGATCCGAGATGTTTTCCCTGTCTGATTGTGACAGGGAACTGGCGGGGGATTTTATAGAATTCCTTATAGGTTATTGTTTTGAAAATGGGATAAGTTTAAGCGATCACCCGGCCGATAGTTTAGACGATATTGAAAAATATATGTATGTTTGTATCGATAAGAAGATATGCGCTGTATGCGGCGAGAAGGCCGAAATACATCACTACGACGCTATAGGTATGGGGGGATAGGGATAAGGTCGACGACGCTGAGAACTTAATTATGCCGCTCTGTCGGACACACCACAGCGAGGCTCATAATATAGGTCGGGAAACTTTTATTGAAAAATATCGTATAAAACCTGTAAGGAGGAATTAAAATGGAAGAAATTTTGGATTCACTAAAGGACGATACCGAGAGGCTTTTTGTCGAAACTTTTTGCCGGGATTGCCCGGAGCCGGTTAAAGAGTTAACGGCTATGAATATGATAGTGGAAAAAGGACAGCTGCCGCTGGAAGATGTCATGATGGGCGTTATACATTCAGCCTTAGAAGATCATTATTTTGGAAAAAAGAGGGGGATATAAAATGTTAAATAAAAATGCGGACATTTGTCCTCCCCCTAAGCTGCTGGACATCATAGCAGCTATAATATAGTATTAAGTCTAAGGGAGGACAAAAAACCATGGCAAAAACAAGCCAACAGAGAGTCGAAGTTAAAAATCGTGACAAACAGCTGAAATATATCCTGGAAAATGAGTTTGAACTTTCACCACGTGAATCGGAATCAATCGTGAAGACTGCAAATGAGATATATGAACTGGAAAATTATGAACCCTCTCATCAGGCTGACAGAGGTAAAATAGTCAGGACGGTAATCTCCAAGGATGCAAAGCATGGCCCCAGATTAGAAGAACTTCCCAAAGTCAACGTTACGCTGACTAAAGACATCCAAAAAGAGGATAAAGACCTTTACCGTAAGGAAGGTAAAACCAGCCTCAGACAGTCCAAGATACTGCGTATGACCAATGAAGCCTTAGAGCAGGACGGATTACTTACCCAGGAGGATCTGGCGGATATCCTGGAAGTC